>DASZUP010000044.1:0-21228 GCA_035547635.1 Pirellulales bacterium | reverse complement strand
TTCTCGCCAGGGAGCGGATGCGTCCCACAATTCGAGCGAGGGGTCGACTTCGCTGATCAATACGCCCGGTACGTGGACTTCCAGGCGGCCTGCGACCCGCCCGTCGGGCCGCACGAAAAAGTTGGCCCACATGGAATGCTTAGCCGTGCTGTTCGTCGCGCTGATCCAGAAGTAGTTGGTGGCGGCGTGGCACATCATGGTCGCCGGCACGATCTGTTTCCAGATATTGCGGCGCCGGAAGGTTTGGCTGTCGCGGCGCGCGTTGTGAAACGACTGGAACACGACTTCCACGCCGCGCTGCTTCAAGTCCCGATACAACTCCGGAAAGCGATAGTCGTAGCAGATCAGCGCAGCGCAGCGGTAGCCGTCGATCTCGAAGACCGCGGCATGGTCGCCTGGCGTATAGTGCGCCAGGTCGGTCGTGACGTCGTGGCAACCGCCGCCGGTGCAGAAGCGCTTGTCATAACGGTCGACGATGCAGCCTTGATCGGAAATCACGTAGATCGAGTTGTGCGGCCGGTTGTCGCCCGAGAGACGATGGGCCGAGCCGAGCAGCACCCAGATCTTGCGCTTAGCCGCTTCGCGACAGATCGCTTCGGTCGCACGGCGCAGCTTGTCCCAGTTCATGCCGCTCAGGTCGGCGACGTCGACTCCCGCGTAACCCGACAGCGCCGCCTCGGGAAAGTGAGCCGCGCGGGCGCCGAGCGCGGCCGCTTCGCGGATTTGCGCTAAGATCTGATCGCGATTTCGCTCCACGTCTCCGTCTACGGCAAACTGGCAGCCGGCGACTCGCAATGCGTGCTTCATGTCTTCAAGCATAGCGGCAAACTCGCCGCTCCGGAATTCCGAATAGGGCAGGGCGGAACGAGGCGAAATGGACGTGAAAGTCGCGTCCCTGGTTTTGCATTCCGCATTTCGAGTTCCGCATTTAGTTGCTCTTGCCTCCAGAACCGCTACAATCGCGGCGGATTGACGGGCTCGCTCGTAAGTGAAACATCTCCCCGGAGGTTGTGTGCGATGAAGGATCCGGTTCCTCTTCCACGTCCGAACGCCGGCTTCAGTCGCCGTGCGTTCCTTAAAGGTTCAGGCGCGGCCGCGGCAGCCAGCGCCGTAGCCGCCGGCCCCGGCCTCGTCGAGGCCGCCGACGAAACGTCCAAGGTGGTCAGCGGCAAGGCCCCGACCAAGATCAAACTCAACGTCAACGGCCAGACGCACGACCTCGAGGTTGAAACCCGCACCACGCTGCTGGATGCCTTGAGGTATCAACTCGACCTGACCGGCGCCAAACCGGTCAGCATCGACGAAACGAGCGGCGCCTGCTCCGTGTTCGTGGATGACAAGCTCGTCAGTGCGAACACGATGTTCGCCGTGGCTTGCAAGGGCAAGAAGATCCGCACGGTGGAAAGCCTGGGCGGCAAGCAGCCTGATGCGGTGCCGGTCGCCTTCGTCCATCACGACGCCATGCAGTGCGGCTTCTGCACGCCCGGCTTTGTGGTCGCAGTACGGGCGTTCCTGGACAAGAACCCGAACGCCAATGAACAGCAGATTCGCGAAGGGCTCAACAGCAATATCTGCCGTTGCGGAACCTACGCCAACGTGATCCAGGCCGCCCTGGAAGTCGTGAAAGGAGGCAAGTAATGGCCGAGTATAGCTGGCCCAAGTACCACGCCGCGACGGTGCTGGGCAAAGACCACGACCGCATCGACGGACTGGAAAAGGCGACCGGCGCCGCCAAGTACAGCTACGACATCAACCGCAAAGGCATGTTGTTCGCCAAGCTGCTCGGCTGCCCGCACGCCCACTGCCGCATCAAGGCGATTGACGCCAGCGGCGCCGAGAAGATGCCGGGCGTCCGCGCGGTCAAGACCATGAAGGAGCCGGGCAACGAGATTCGCTGGCAGGGCGATGCGATCGTCTGCGTGGCGGCCGACACCGAAGGGGCCGCCGCCGAAGCGCTCAAGAAGATCAAGGTCGAGTATGAAATGCTCGACGTGTTCGTCGACGACGAAGATCTCGCCGCGGCCGAAAAGGCCGGACGCGCCAAACCGGCCGGCGGAAACACGCAGTGGGAAGTCGAGCCCGACGACGACTTGGATGACGAGCAAGCCGACGCCGAGATCGATCGCCTGTTGAAGACGGCCGAGGTCGTCGTCGACGGCTACTACGGCATCAATGTCATTACTCACATGTGTCTCGAACCGCACGGCTCGACCTGCGAGTGGAACGGCAGCAAGCTGACCGCCCACCTCTCGACGCAGAACGTGTCGGGCACGGCCGGCCAATTCGCCGATCCGCTCGGCATTACCGCGGACGACGTGGAAGTGCACTGCGATTTCATCGGCGGCGGGTTCGGCAGCAAGTTCGCCGCCGATACTTGGGGAGTGATGGCGGCACAGATTTCGAGAGAAACCGGCCGGCCCGTCAAGTTGATGCTCGACCGGGACCAGGAGCTGAAAGTCGCCGGCGCCCGCCCCAGCGGTTACCTCAAGGCCCGCGTCGGCGCCGACAAGGACGGCGTGGTCACCGTCTGGGATTCGCACCATTGGGGCACCAGCGGCCCGAAGGGGGGCGGCGTCAGCCAGACCGTAATCCCGTACGTGTTCGATCCAAAGAACCGCCGCCGCAAGCAAACGGCGATCGCCACCGACACTGGTCCCGACCGGGCCTGGCGGGCGCCCAACCATCCGCAGGCCTGCGCCATGACGCAGACGGCCTACGACGACATCGCCGCCAAGCTGGGCATCGACAGCTACGACGTGTTCTTGCGGAACTTGCCCAGCGTGTCGCCCAAGAAGGGCGCTCACAGCATGGCCGACACCTACCGCGAGCAGATGGAGATCGGCGCCAAGCTGATCGATTGGAAAGCCAAGTGGCATCCGCACGGCAAGGGCAAGGCGGAAGGATCGATCGTCACCGGCCTGGGCATGGCCCTGCACACCTGGGGCGGCGGCGGACACAGTTCCACCTGCTTGCTCAAGATTCATCCTGACGGCGGCGTGGAAACCTCGCTCGGCAGCCAGGATCTGGGCACCGGCACGCGAACCGCCATTGCCATCGTCGTGGCGGAAACGTTCGGCCTGCCGGTATCGGCCGTCAAGGTGAATATCGGCAGCTCGAAGTATCCGGTCAGCGGTCCTTCGGGCGGCAGCACCACCATCGGCGGCGTCAGCGAGTCCAACCGTCGCGCGGCGCAAGACGCCTTGCGGCAGTTGTCCGAAAAGGTCGCCAAGAAACTCGGCGTCGACGCCGGCTCGCTGGTGGCCAAGGACGGCCGCATTCAAGTCGCCGATAACCCCGACAAGAGCCTGAGTTGGAAAGAGGCCTGCAGCCTGCTGGGCATGGCCCCGCTGGAGGTGCAGGGCAAATTCGAACGCGGCAGAGGAGAGAGCCCGTTGTCCAGCTCTCAGGTCGGCGGCGTGCAGATGGCCGAAGTGGCCGTCGACCGCGACACCGGCGTGATCAAGATGAAGAAGTTCGTCGCCGTGCAGGACATGGGCCTGATCGTCAGCCCTCGCACGGCCGAGAGCCAGATCTACGGCGCCGTGATCATGGGCATCGCTTACGCCCTGTTCGAAGAACGGATCATGGATCCCAAGACGGGCGCCTTCCTGAACTGCGAGCTGGCCGATTACAAACTGCCCCGCTTGGGCGACATCGGCGAGATCGTCGTCGAGATGTACGAGCCGAAGGATGAGTACGAGCGCGGCGTGGTTGGTTTGGGCGAACCCCCGGTCATCAGTCCGGGCGCCGCCATCTCCAACGCCGTGTGCAATGCCCTGGGCGTTCGCGTGCCCGTGCTGCCGATGATTCCCAAACGTGTGTTGGACGCGATAGCGAAAGGAGGTAAGGCCTGATGAAAGCTTTCGACTATGTAGCGCCCGACCATGAGGCCGAGGCGCTGGAAATGCTGGCCGCCGAGCCGGGCGGCAGCGAAATCCTGGCCGGCGGAACGGATCTGATCGGCCTGATGAAGCAGATGATCGTCACGCCCGACCGGGTCGTGAATATCATGGAGATCCCGACGCTCAAGGGCGTCTCCGCGGATTCGCAAGGCGTGACCATCGGCGCCGCCACGACGCTCGACGAGCTGCTCGCCGCGCCGGAACTCGAGCAGTTCCCCGCCGTCAAGCAGGCCATCCGCGGCATCAACAGCATGCAGTTGCAGAACCAGGGAACCCTGGGCGGAGAGCTTTGCCAGCGGCCGCGCTGCTGGTATTTCCGCAACGGCTACGGGCTGTTGGCCCAGGGCGGCCGGCTGGTGGCCGAAGGCGACAATCGCTATCACGCCATCTTCGGCAACGCCGGTCCGGCCAAGTTCGTGCATCCCTCGCGGCTGGCGCCGGCGCTGGTCGCGCTGGGGGCCCAGGTGCGGATTGCCGGTCCGGGCGAAGCGGACGAAACGCTGCTCCCGCTGGAGACCTTCTTCCGCACTCCGCGGCACGAAGGGCAGCGCGAGCATGTCTTGGCGCCCAATCAATTGGTCACGCATATCCACTTGCCCGCGGCCGAAGGCAAGGGCAATGCCACTTATGAAGTGCGGCACGGCGAAGGCCCCGATTATCCGCTGGCCAGCGCCGCCGCGGCGCTGCGGTTCAACGGTTCGCGCGTGAGCGAGGCCCAGATCGTATTGGGGCACGTCGCTCCGACTCCGTGGTACTCGCTCGACGCCGTCAACGCGATTGTCGGGCAGGAGGTCAATTACGACACGGCGCGAGCCGCGGGCGAAGCGGCGGTGGCCGCCGCAACTCCGCTGTCCGGTAACGAGTACAAAGTGCAACTGGCCCGCACGGCCGTCCAGCGCGCCATCCTGTTGGCCGCCGGATTGGAAACGGGAGGATTCTGATATGGCGACGAATCTCGACAATCAACCCGCCGACAACCTCGGCGGAGATCAATCGGCCTGCCGCTACCTGCGTTCCAAGGGAATGTACGTCAGCGGCACGATGAACCCGGAAGTGGACGACGGCCAGATGGGCGACGGCCACTGCTGGTGCAACAAGACGCAAGGCATGCTCGGCCCCGACGACGGCTTTGCCGAGCGAAAGCTCTGCGTGCCCGGCCGCACCTGCTTCGTGTCGCTGATCTGAAGCCGCGTATCATTTCAAGCGGAAATAAAACGGCGAGCCAGGGATTTGGTCCCGGCTCGCTCGTTTTGTGCGCGGTTATGCTTCGCCTTTACGCCGTCGCGACCTCGACCTGTCCCGTCTCGTGTTGGCCAGCGTCGTGCGGTTGCCCGTGATGGTCGACGAACGGGCTGGCGGCCTGCGGACAGTCGCCAAAGCTGATGCCCAGGGCCCGGGCCGCTTGCACGGCCGAACTCTTGGGATCCACCTGGCTCAGCCGGCTGACCGCATCCTTGATGTGAACGCTGTTGATCTTGGGCGGATGGAAGCAGACCATCTGGCCGAAGTGGTTGTGATGTACCAGCCGCACGGCGTGGGCGCCGAATTGCGTGGCCAATACGCGGTCGAACGTTGTCGGCGGTCCGCCGCGCTGCAAGTGGCCGAGCACTACGCAGCGCGTTTCGCGATGCAGCCGCTGCTGGATCTCGGCCGCCACCACGTTGCCGATGCCGCCCAACAGGACTTGCCGCGATTCGTGACGTCGTTCCTTGGTCACGCAGTCTCCGTCGGGCAGGTGCGCGCCTTCGGCGACGACGACGATGGTGAAGCGTTTGCCGTGACGTTCGCGCTTGACGATCTTGTCGCAAACTTGTTCGAACTTCCAGGGGATCTCGGGGATCAGAATCACGTCGCCGCCGCCGGCAATGCCGGCGTGCAGGGCGATCCAGCCGGCGTGCCGGCCCATCACCTCGAGCACCATGATCCGTTCGTGCGAAGCGGCGGTAGTGTGCAGCCGATCGAGCGCGTCGGTGGCGCAGGCCACGGCGCTGTCAAAGCCGAAGGTGTAAGCCGTCGCGGAAAGGTCGTTATCGATCGTTTTCGGCACGCCCACGACCGGAATGCCGAACTCGTGGAACTGCTGCGCCACGGCCAGCGAACCGTCGCCGCCGACGCAGATCAGGCCTGAAAGTCCGAGCTGTTCGACGGTGACTTTGACTCCGGCCAGCAGTTCAACGTCCAACTCCACGCGTTCGTCCACGCCTTTGGTGGCGCAAAACCGGCCCTGGTTGGTGCTGCCGAGGATCGTGCCGCCCTGGTTCAAAATTCCGGATGTATTCTTATGGTTCAGCGGCACGTAACTGACCGGATCGACGAGGCCTTCATAGCCGCGCAGAAAGCCGACGCAATCGTAGCCGAGTTGTTCGGCGGATTTTACGACGCCGCGAATTACTGCATTGAGACCGGGGCAGTCGCCGCCGCTGGTCAGAACGCCGAGTCGTTTGCTTCGCATGGAATAGGCAGGGGGTAGGCGTTAGAGGTAGAACAAGGCAGGCAGAGCATTTCGCCTGTGCTGAACCCTAGTTCACGCTTGACGACCGCGGCAAAAAACTCCGTCTTTGACCGCTCGCAGGCCGGTCTCGGCCCGCCGCCGGGCCGCTTGCATCCGCTACAACCGGCACTATGTTTGATTGTCTCAAGTCGCCCCTGACGGCGGCTGCTTCCTTCTGAAATGCACCAGGAGTCTTATTGATGAGCTGCACGCGAACGAGTCGGTCCGCCTGGCTATTGCTGGCCCTGACGATCAGCCCGTGGGCCTGTTTTGCTGATGAGCCGGCAACCGTAAAGCCGGTTTCGCGTCCCGGGAAATTCTGGGAGGACCGGCAGGCGCAGATCAACGCCCGGGCGAAGGAAGGCGACGTCGATCTGATCTTCATCGGCGACTCAATCACCCAGGGTTGGCTGGGTAATGGCAAGGACGTCTGGAAGCAGTTCTACGGAAATCGCAAAGCGATGAACGCCGGAATCGGCGGCGACCGGACGCAACATGTCCTGTACCGGCTCGAGCACGGCAATCTTGACAACATTCAGCCCAAGCTGGCCGTGATCATGATTGGCACGAACAACTCGGGGACCGACAAGCCGGAGGATATCGCGGCCGGCATCAAGGCCATCGTCGAGACGCTCCGCGAAAAGAAGCCCGAGACGAAGATCCTGCTGTTGGCCATCTTCCCCCGCGGCGCCGACGCATCCGACCCCAAGCGGAAGGTGAACATTGAGACCAACCGCATCATCCACAACCTGGAAGACGGCGAACACGTGTTCTATCTCGATATTTCAGATAAGTTCTTGAACGACGACGACACGTTATCCAAGGACATCATGCCCGACCTGCTGCACCTCAGCCCCAAAGGTTATGAGATTTGGGCCAACGCCATCGAGGCCCGAGTCGCCGATCTGCTCGGCGAAAAATAGGCATCACGGCTTGCGGGAATCAATAGTCGACAGGCGGACCGGTAGCGCCCGGCCGCCTCGCGCCGTCGCAGACATCGCATCAGCCGTAGGGTGGGCATTGCCCACCGCGAATCGCTGGTGGGCAATGCCCACCCTACAAAAGTTTTTTGGCCATCTCGGCCTCTACCGGCACTTCCGGACGGGGGGGGCGCTCGAGCGCCCGCGTGCTTCGCACTTGCAGCGAACTTTCCCGCGCTTAGTTGGCCATCTTCGCCAACTCGGCGCCAGCGACTACTCCCGCCTCGCCATTCAACTCCGCTCCGCACTCCGAGTTCCGCGTTCCCCGTTCTTCCCCTTTCCGGCCTCCCCAGACCCACGGGCCATCGAACGCGCTCTTGCTTGGCTTCAATCCCAAGGCCTTGCCGGCGCGGCGCAGCGTCTTGGCGGAAATGCCGCAGGTGCGGGCCTGGCGGAACAATTCAGCCGATTCGACCGGCCCGTCGTCCAAGGCGGTGATCAGCCATTCGGCGGCGCTTTCGCGATCCTGCTGTTCAGCCACGCTCCGGGCGCTCGGCGGCGCGAGCATCGTGTGAGACAGCTCCACCTCGCCCGGCTCCCAGGCCACCCGGCCGGCTTCGATCCGGAAGGCGGCGGGCGGTTCTTGTGGGCCCAGGCTGTTTTTGACGGGCAGCAACAGCCGTCGGCCGCGCTGGTCGGCATCGTTGGCCGCCAGCCAGACGACCGGCGCAATGGCCGCTAGTTCGGCCAGTTCGCGCGTCGCAACGCGGCTCCCCGCCGGTCCATTCAATCGGGCCAGGACGACGATGGCCGTCTTCGTCTTCACGGCCAGTTCCGCCAGCTTGACCAGGAAGTAATGAATTCGCGCGCGGCAGGCAGCGGCGTCGAGTCCGCCGGCCCACGCTTCCAGGTTGTCGATAATGAGCAAATTGCAGGCTCGGCCCTCCTGCATGCCGGCGGCAAGCGTCGCCACTCGCCGATCGAGTGCGGCGAGCGAAACGTCGTCGCCCGGCTGCGGCCAGGCGAGCGATGCGCCGGCGACCCGCTCGATTTTGGCGTCGGCCGCATCCAGTCTCGCCCGCAGCAACGGCGCCGGCATATCGACGGCGTGCGCGATCAAGGCCGCGTCGGCCTCGCCGGTCCCTCGACTTGCGCTGGCGGCCCACTCCACGGCCAGCAAGCTCTTGCAAGTCCCCGTTTCGCCCGCCACCACGCACAGCGCCCCTCGCGCGACTCTCCCGTCAGCGATCCACTCCACCTTGGCCGGCTCGACCTGTTTCAAGATCGACAGCCCCACCTGTTCCGAGCCATCTACTGCCGTGAAGGCATCGTCCGGCAGCACCCACCGCGAGCGTTCGGGCTTGCTCTGAAACGGTTTTGCTGCCTGAACTTGCGCGTGAACGTGCGATTTGTTGGGTCGCAGCGACATGTCATTTCTCCTGGGCTTGTTTTCTGCTCTCGGAAAGCGGCGCCCCGCGTCGCCACGACGCCAGGTTCACAAACGCCGCCTCGGGCGAGAGCTCTCCGGAGAATCTAGAGCCGCGCTGGCTTGGCGCGTGAGCCGCTTCCGCTCTCGGACAGATGCGGCGCGAGGTTGCCGGCGGGCAACCCGCGACCCGCAGACCTGGTGCAGCCGGCTGCCTGCTCTGCTGCGGGGGCCTTTGTGAACATCTGACGGATTTTTCCTTTATCAGGAAGGCGCCGGATGCACGCTGGGTGCGTCAAGTTCTGTCATTTGCGCGCAGCGCGAACCGATCCTTACCTGGGGCGGTGCAGCAACGACGCGCTGGCGACAGACGGACTGGGCCCCAGCGGTGCATGGATGCGTAGAATGCGGTCGGACCTGGCAGCGCTCTCTCTTGCCGCCGAGGTGAACGGGCTGCAAGGAGGCGCGAATGCGAGCGTGGCGAGCGAACGTCGCTCTGGCGGTGTGTATGGTTGCCGGCACGGTCCAGGCTGCAGAGCCTGACGAAAGGCCGCATCGCTTCCCTGGTCCGGAAATTCGCCGGTCATTCTTTTCGCAGCGAGAGCCGGAAGGCCTTGAGCAGCGTGCGGCGCCCAATGCCGCCGACGAGCCGGATGACGTGCTTCGGCCGGTAGGAGAAAACTGGCTCGCTGGTTTTTCCGCCGAGCGCGTTTTGCCCTCGTCACGAAATGCGATGTCTCCGAGATGCGGCGGCTTGAAGAGTTTAACGCCCGATTGCGATGCATGTCCGACGCACGGCATGATCGGTTTTGTCGGTTATGACGCCTGGCGAGGTATTTCTGACGGAAGCTGGGAAAACAACGGCATTTCCACCGGGTTGAATTACGGAACACGGCTCGGCGAATTCAGCGAATTGACCGGCGTCGGGTTCCAAGTCGGCGGCACGGTCGGCGCATTCAATTGGTCGGGAACCGACTACCGGCTGCTGCACAGGGACATGGCGCAAACGCAGGGCTTTCTCACCTATGGCTTCTTTCGCAAGCCGAACGATGATTCGCGCTGGAACGCCGCAGTCGTCCAGGACTGGATGTTCAACAACAACTTCGGCGTCTACGCTCAGAATCCCACCTTGAGCCAGATCCGAGTGCAGCTTGGCTATGCGCTGAATGCACGCGACGAAGTCGGCATGTGGAGCGCCTGGCACTGCTTGAGCGATTCACGCATCGTCGCCCGGGAGGGCGAAGTCACCTGGCGTCCGATCAATCAGCTCAATGGCTATTGGCATCGGAAGTGGACGGCGGGCGGCGCCGACACGGTGCTTTGGATCGGCGTGCCCGAGCGCCATCGGCTCGGCGGCAATGGCAGCTTAGGAGACTATCTCGCCGGGGCGCAGGCGCACGTGCCGCTCAACGATCGCGTCGGCCTGTACTCGTTGGTGACTTACATGCACCCTTCCGCGCGGCCGGGCCCCGCCGCCTCGCGCGAGGATGCCTGGAATTTCACGATCGGCTTGACGTTCTTCCCCCGGCGAAACGCCCGCTCGACGACCGTGGCAGGCCAATGCTGGATGCCGCAACTGCCGGTGGTCAACAACGGCCTGTTCCTGGTCGACACGAACCGCACGTATTGATCCGCTGCGTCCGGCTTACAAATCGGAAATCAGCCGCTCTACTTCGGCCAGTTGGCTTTCCACTCTCGACTGCAAATCGTGCTGCTGCAGCCAACGCTCGAGCGCCGCGAAGCACTCGGGATCGATGCCGGCGCCCGCGTCGTTCGACATGATCTGCCGGATTCGCTCCCAAGGCATGGCGTCTCGATAAGGACGTCGGGCCGACATCGCTTCGCAAATATCGGCCACGGCCAGCACGCGGGCGATCCACGGCAGTTCGGTTCCGTCCAGGCGGCGGTGATAGCCGCGGCCGTCCAACCGCTCGTGATGAGCGCTGGCGACGTCCGCCAGTTTTTCGAAGGCCTGCACTTGCTCGAGGATTTGCTGCGTGTAATCCGGGTGCCGGCGGATCTGTTCGAATTCCTCTTCGGTCGGCTTGCCGGGCTTGTCCAGAATCAAATTGCTGACTCCCAGCTTGCCGATGTCGTGCAGCAAAGCGGCCCGGCGCACGTCTCGCTGCACGTCGGGCGAGCAGCCGAATTGCTGGCAGACGCCCTCGGAGATTTCCGCCACGCGGATCGAATGCTGATACGTCCACGGCGACTTGGCGTCAACGACGCTGGCGAAGGCTTCCGCCACGCGATCGATGCACGCTTCGTCGGCCATCAATACGGCGTCTTCGGGTTCGTAACGGCCCAGTTCCGTCGCCAGCTCGTCGCTGAGCAACGCCCGCCAGAACGCGGCGTCGGATTTCAAAGGCGCCAGGGCGTCGACCAGTTGCGGATCGAACCATTCTCCGCGCCGCTGACGAATGACGTCGAAGGCGGAATTCAATCCGTAAGTGGTGAAGAAAATCTCGACGGTTTGCGCCAGGCAGCAGATGCGCCCCAGCAGCGAAATCTCTTCGCCTTTCTTGCCGCAAGGATGCCCCTGGCCGTCCCAGTGTTCATCGAGATCGCGGATGGCCTGCGAGGTGGTTTCAGGGAATTGCAGGCGGTGGGCGATATCGGCGCCCCGTTCGCATCGTGTTTCGACGATTTTCTTGGCGCCCGCCGGGCCGCTCCGCGCCAAAGCCGCCATCCGCAACAGCTTTTCCAGCAGCGATCCGCCCGGTGCGCATTGCTGCCAACCATGCTTCAGCGCCGCGGTCGTGCGGCGCCAATCGACCACGCGCGCCGATCGCTTGACCAGGTGATCGTCGGCGCCGAACAGGTACGTGATCTTGGCGGCGTTGCTCGAGCAGCCAAGATCCTTCAGCAGCAGTGCATAGAACAGCGAAGAGCGCTCGGCGCTGGAGAGCCGCAGATCGTCCGCCAGCCGCATGCCGATCATGGCGCTGCGCATGCAGTGCCCCTCGGGCTGGCCTTGCGTGATGTCGAGCGCCACCGAAAGCGCCGCGATGATTTCCGAGAGGCGGATTTCAGCGTTTTCGATCAGTCGAGTCGAGGTCGGCGGCCCGGAAAGACGCTGCCGTGTCGCGTCGCTGCGTAACTCTGTCGCCATGCCGTAGTATCCCCTCAACTTTTGAATCGTGGTCAGAGGCATTGCGCCTTCGGAAAGCATAGGTCACTTTCGATCGATCGGATCCGGTTGTAGCGATCGTTCGCAAGGGGCCTGGGATGCGGCCCCCTCGTTGCCGGAGGCGGCAGATAGAGACGGCGTAAGTCTCTCGCAGGAACAAGCGGCAGAAACGCCCTCGGCGCCCGCAAGGCATTCCTCCAGGGGCCAGCCGAGCTGCTCCCATGCGGAAGCCCTGTCCGGATCTTTGATCGACTGCGCGAGTTTGCCGTCGTTGACGACGAGCAGGGCGTCGCCGTCCAGCGAGTACCGCGACCAGGGGCGACCAATGCGGCTCGCCGCGGGAATACGCCCGGATCAGCGATGGAAATGCTCGGTGGCCCGGTTTGGACGACCGCGCCACGGCGGTACAATAAAGCAGGCAGAGCAAGACAGATTGGCAGCAGCAAACCGAGGCGAATTGCGATGGCAGTCAGTATCGGCCCGGACGTTCCGCCGCTGGCGGCGGGCGACAAATTGACGCGAGAAGAGTTCCTTCGCCGTTGGGAAGGCCATCCGGAAATCAAGTCCGCCGAGTTGCTTGGGGGGATTGTCTACATGCCTTCGCCTGTCTCGAGGGAACATGGCGTGATGGATGCTCGCGTAGGCGGGTGGTTGAGCGTGTATCAGGCGGCAACGCCGGGCACGGAAAACGGCCATAACGTCACAACGTTTTTGCTCGATGACACGCCTCAGCCCGATCTCTACCTTCGCACGTTGCCTGAGTACGGCGGCGGTTCGCGGGAGGAGGGAAGTTATTTGCACGGCCCGGCCGAATTGCTGGTCGAAATCTGCCGCAGCAGCGCCGCATACGATCTGCACGTCAAATACGATCTCTATCAGTCCGCGAGAGTGCCCGAGTACCTGGCCGTGTTGCTTTACGAACGCGAGATCCGCTGGCACGTGCTCGTAGACGACGCTTACCAACTTCTTCCGCCCGACGCCGACGGTCTGTGGCGTTCGCGCGTCTTTCCCGGCCTCTGGCTCGACGGGCAGGCGCTGCTGACCGGCGACACGTCTCGCGTGCTTGCGCGCCTTCAAGACGGGCTTCAATCGCCCGAGCACGCGCAGTTCGTCGAGCGGCTGGCTGAGCGGCGGAGTTAGATTTTGGCGTTCGCCGCGCAGCTAAGCGAAAAAGACGCGGGCAACCCATTATGCAGGCGGTTTCTGAGACCTTGTCGTGGATATCGTTAACAATGTTCCTCTTATTTCACAAGTAGGGATAGTTCGACTTCGGGCTGATGCTGAAAGTGCTTTTGACGAACCCCCAGTCGACATCCTCCGGAAAGCGGAAGGATGCCGACAGAGTGCGAACGCCACCGCCGAACACGAACCTTCCCCGGATTTCGAGCAGGCTTCGATAGGCGCTTTTTCGGACTTCGAGCGGTTCGCTCGAGTCAAAAACGATCCATGCGATCAGTTGCTCGACGCGAGAGTTTCCGGCGGCAGCGTGAAGACTGCCAAGGCAACCCAAGGCGAGCGAACGGATCGAAGTGTCGCGATCTGCCTGGGCCAGCCGCTCGCACGTCTTCGCGAACTGCTCGTCCGGCTTGCCAGGCACGGCTGACGCGCAATGGGCTTCAAGGACGACGAGCGCCGTGCGGCGTATTTCCGGTTCCTCATGTTCCAAGTAAGTTTCGGCATCGCTGCGACTCTGAAACATTGGCTTCAGATGCGCGAAGCGTTCTTCGCCAAACGCTTTTCTCAAGAAGTGTTCCATAAGATCAATGCGGTATTGGCGCAATGAAATGCGCGGCGTTGGCGACGCGAAAAGTTCGGCCAGCAGCTTTCGCAGCGTCCCCGTCGCATCAACGATGTGCTGAGCGTTCAACGGCAGGGCCGTTAACGCGGCGCCGCGGATCGCGGGTTCGACGTCGTGGAAGGCCATCCGTAGAACATCGCTCGCGAACTGTCGGCCCGCCAGCCAATGCTCCGCCACCAGGGAAATCGCCGCCAGACGAAGATTCGTCTCAGGCGCGTTGAGATGGGCGCTGGTCGCCTTGCGACTGCGCCTCATCCGTTCCCACTGGTCTCCGGCCCACAGGGACCAAGGCGGCTCTTTGTCGTTCCCACGCACCTCTCGCCAGGCTTCGACGTCACGTTTTGCCTGCGCGATCAGGGCAGCGAGGGCGTCGTGAGGCGCGAAAGTGATCATGCTACAACCACGTACGGCTCCTTGCGGCCGCCTCACGCGGCGCCGGCGCGTGGCGGCGTATGGCGGCGTATGGCTCTGAGAGCGGAGGTCGCTCCCCAGAATTCTAGCGAAGGATGTCGCCGTTGTGGAAGTCGCGTCGTACAACTCGGTAGCCAGACGTGCAGAACCGGTCCAGCGCACAGTAAAGCAAGCCGAAAAAGTGTCCGTAACCAATATATTTTAGAAAAGGAGGACAATTGGTTCCTGACACCTTTTTCTTCTTCGCGGCCTTGGTCCTTCGCTCGATCTGGTGCACGGTATCGCACGTATCTGCCGGGCCGCGAGCTTCGGGGGGCGGCGACACGGGCCTTTGCCGAAGCCATGAGCGGGCATTGGCGGTTCCGCCACGTCGTTCTGATGGATCGGCACGCCTGGCCGGCGCGAGCTACGCCGCCAAGGCCCGACCTGTTCTCTCCCCGTCTGCCATCTACTACCTATCGCCTGCTCTTCCCCGCCGCCATTCGACAAACTCTCGCACCCCTTCGGCAAACGGCACGCGGGGTTCGTAATCCAATAGCCGGCGGGCCTTGCTCAGATCAGCGCAGGTAATAGGCATGTCGCCTGGCTTTTCGGGCTGGCGGTCGATGTTGGCTGGCTTGCCGATGGCGGCTTCGAGAGCGGCAATCACGGCGCGCATTTCGATCGGCTCGGAATGACCGAGATTGATCGCTTCGCCCACGACTCCGGGCTTTGTCAGTGCAGCCAGCAACCCGGCGCAAATATCGCTGATGTGCGTGAAGTCTCGCTTCATCGTGCCGTCGCCGAACAATGGCAACGGCTTGCCGGTCTCGATCGCCTCGGCCCAGATCGACATCGCCAGGTCGGGACGCAGTCGTGGCCCGTAAACGCTGAACGGACGCAAGCAGACGACGGGAACCTGGTGCAACTGCAAGTACGTCAGCCCGAAGAGTTCCGCTGAGCGTTTGCTGGCGCCGTAAGGACTGAGCGGCCGGCCGAGCGGGGCGTCTTCGACGAACGGCGCGTGGGCAGGATGGCCGTAGACCGTCGACGAGGAAGCGAGCAGAAAGCGGTCGACCGGATGGTGGCGGGCCGCTTCCAATAGCGCAAGCGTGCCGCCGACGTTGGTTTGTTCGTAAAGCAACGGCCGGGCGACGCTCGGTCGCACGCCGGCGTAGGCGCCCAGATGCACGACCGCGGAGATCTTCTGTTCGTCGAACAGCCGCAGCATGGCGTCGGCATCGCGAAAGTCCGCCTCGATGAGCATGACGCGAGCATGCTCTACGAAGCCGGCGATGTTCTGCCGCTTTACCGCCGGGCTGTAGAAGTCGTTGAAGTTATCCAGGCAGACCAGACGCGCGTCGGTCTCGGCCAGCGCTCGCTCAATAAAATGGCTGCCGATGAAGCCGGCGCCGCCGGTGACCAGCAGACATTGAGAAGACGAGTTTGAAGAGGGCAGCGACGACGGATCGCTCATGGCCGGTTCATCCTTCCGCCATTATCGGTTGAGCAGGTTCTTGGCGCCGAGGGCCATGATAACCCAGAGAGCGTTCCATGCTTCGCGCGAGTTGATCTTGGACGAGCCGCGGACGCGGTCGACGAACACGATCGGCGTTTCGCCGATCCGGCATCCCTGGCGCTTGAGCATCCACAGGATCTCTTCCTGGAAGGAATAGCCGTGCGAGAGCATCTTGTTGAATTCAAGCTCCGCCAGCCGCGACACGCGGTAACAACGATAGCCGCCGCTGCAGTCCTTCGGTTTCAGGCCCAGCAGCCAGCGGGCGTAGATGTTGACGGAGCGGCTCATCAGGTAACGCTTGAGCGGCCAGCCTTCGATGCCGCCGCCCGGAATGTAGCGAGAGCCGATCATCACGTCGACCGCCGGTCCGCCCGGCGGATCCATGCCGCCAATCAACTCGGGCAGGTACTTCGGGTGATGGCTGAAGTCGGCGTCGATGTTCAACGCGTAACGGTAGCCATGATCGACCGCGTATCGCAGCCCCGCCACAATGGCGGTGCCCAGGCCCAGCTTTCCCTCGCGGTGGAGCACGCGCACGCGCGGATCTTCTTGCGCCTTGCGGTCGCTCCACTCGCCGGTGCCGTCGGGCGAACTGTCGTCGATCACCAGCAGATCGACATCCGGCGCATGGCGAAATATCTCGTCTACCAGCAGCGGCAGGTTGTCGATTTCGTTGTAAGTCGCCGTCGTGACGAGCGTTTTCTCGGCGTTAGACATCGGGGCCAGGAGCTCGAAATGCGAAAAGTTTCAGCCGAAACTCTAGCTGCGCCGGCCCCCGCGGTAAAGATGGGCTCGATGGATGGCGACTCGACGCAGCGGCATCGCCGCGGTCTGACGCCAGAACGCAACGGCGTTGGGTTCTAGGAGGGGCGGGCTGTAGGGTGGGCATCGCCCACCGCTGATTCTTGGTGGGCAATGCCCACCTACCACTTTCAAGCTTGCATTGCAGTATCACGTTGGGCCAGAAGTCGAGCGGTGGAAACATGTTTGTGCGGGTAGCCGCCTTTGCGTTGCGGTTGTGGTTTCTTGGGGCCGCGATGTCGTTTTCGAAAACGGTTCGGCTCGACCTTGGCGGCAAGTTCCAACATGACGGCGGCCATTTCGTCCACGGTCAGCGCAGCGAACCACCGCGTCCAAGCACGCGGTTCAATGGCGATCATCATTCCGCCGTAGGTCGCCGCGACCTCCTCGGCCATGTAGTAGCCCGACAGCTCCGTCTGCAGCTCGGGCTTGTGATGAGCAATGCGAATCGCCGTCTTGGTCGCGCTCAATACGTTATAGGTCGCCACCGCTACGCAGAAGGTCAACAGCGCCGCCTTGGGATAGCAGAGCGTATTGATCTCGCTGGCCAGCGCTTGCCCGAGTTCTTGGAAGGCATTTTCAATCGTCCAGCGTTGCAGGTACAACTCTGCCACCTTCAGGGCGCCAATTTCGTCCGGCAGGTTAGTGATCAGATGGATCCGCGTCGTACCGTCGACCGTCGGTTTGAACAATTCAACCGTAATCCGGCGCATAATGAACACTTCGTCCTGTCCGTCGCAACGACGGCGAGTCTCGAGACGCTGCTCGTAGATCACGCCGGTCTCGCTTTCACCGACGCGCACGCGCTGGCCGCGAAGCCGTTTCTTGGAAAGCGTCGAAGCGTGCTGCCGGATCGCAAAAAAGGCCCTTTTTTCACGAATGTCGAAGGCGAATTGCGTCGTGCAAAAATTGCGGTCGGCAACGATCAGGTCTCGTGGCGACAACGTGGGGATCACCTCACCGAGCAATTGCCGCTCTTGCGCGTGGGCGTCTTCGCAGGGAAACACATCGACCACCATCCGCACCTGCGGATCGAGCACCACCAACGCCTGCCCCGGCAATGGCACGCCGTGCAGCGAACGCGTCTCCTTGATGCGGCGCTCGGTGGCCGCCCAATGGCTGCCGTCCAGGATCAGCGTGCGATAGCCGGGCAACAATGGCTTAGCCTGGCCGCGCATCTTCACAGCGAGGGGACGCAGTCGCTTCACCGATTCGCGAACCACCGCCTGCGAGACCTGCGGTTCGACGCCCCGCATCTTGTTGTACAAAGCGGCAGCCGAGACTTGCACCTGCTCCTTCGAGGCCAGATAAGCGGCGTGGACTGATTGGCGATTGCCCGTCACCGCCAGACTCACGATGTCAACCACCGACGAAAACAACAGGTCGTCTTCGTACTGCTTGACCGAGTGTTCGCGAAACAGCCGATCAAGGCACTCCGGCGGAAAAGCAAACTCCAACGTGCCGCGCACCATGACGGTCACCGGCGACTTGCTCGCGAAACGCTCAAAGACCTGGTTGAACATCATGACCGGCTCCTCCCTGCAAGAACAAAAACGATAAATGCCTGCCTGTTTGAAGGTTACCATTGTCATGAATCCTGCAAACCCCGCCGCACGAACGGCCTGCTAGCACGTCAATGCAAGCTTGAAAGTGGTAGGTGGGCACTGCCCACCATGATTCGTTGGTGGGCAATGCCCACCCTACGGCTTCAACTGTACGTAGTCCAGCCCGACATAGTGCGACGGCCGGGCGGCGGGATTGGCGCCGATGATCTCCAAAGACAAGACGTGCGTGCCCTGCGAGAGCTGGCGGCGGCCGAGTGAGATGACGCCGCTGGTCAATACGTCGGGATAGTTGAACAGATCGAGCCGGGCGCCCAACGGTTCGTCGTCGAGATGCACCTGCACGATGCCGTAATCGCCCGCCATGGTGAAGGCCGCCGCGATTTCAAATTCGCCGTCGGCGGCGACGGGCAGTTCTAGCGAGAGACGGTCGCCCGGCTTTCCGCCGGTCCAGAAAAGTTGCGCATCGCCGCTCCAGCGATCTTTCTTGAAGCCGGCCATCTTTTGCGGCGAGGGCCGGCCGGCGGTGGACTTCAGCACGGTCAGCGATTCGGCTTCCAGCGCGCCGGCGACCTTGCCCGTGGCGTCGTCGATCGGCGAGGCGGGGCCTTGCTGAAGGGTCGCATCGCCGGAGGCGCGCGGCTTGGGCTGCGATTGCAGCCAGCGATGTACGTCGACCTTGTCGCGCTGGTGCAACAGCACGTGGCAGCCTTTCATGCCGCCGACGACCAGGTCGGGCAGCCGGTCGCCGTTGACGTCCGCCACGGTCAACTGGCGGCCGATGCCGGCCTCGCCGTCGGCCTGATAGGGCACGAAGTCGACTCCCTGCGAGTTGCGAACCAGGCGGAACCAATAGACCACGGCGCCCGCGTCCCACAGCGGGCTCTGCTTGTGGTGCGACCAATAGGTCTTGCCGGTCACGATGTCTTTCAGTCCGTCGCCGTCGATATCCGCCAGGGCCACCGAGTGCAGCTCGCTGAAGACCAGGCCGTAGCGGTTCTGCTCGGGCTTGCCGCCCATGATCAGATGCTGGCGAAACGCCGGTTCGCCTTCGCCGCGAACTTGCTCGTACCAGGCCAGGCCGAAGTCGTGCGCGGCCAAGCTGGTGATCACGTCGTTATCGCCGTCGCCGTCCACGTCGTAAGCGTACATCTCGGCGCCGCCGTAGGCGTTGGTGAAGGCAACCTTGTGAAACGGCCAGCGAGACGACTCGGGCTTTTCCGCGGGTTGTTCGAACCAGCCGCCGGCCATCAGCAGATCCGTGCGTCCGTCGCCGTTGATGTCCCCGACGCCCAGGCCGTGGCCGAAGCGCGCCGGCGCCGAGACGTCGGAGATGGCGTGAAACGTCCACTTCTCGAATGGCTTGTCCCAATCGATCGTGGCGAAGCCGAACGCCCCTTGAAACGTGCAGACCAGTTCAGGACGTTCGTCGCCGACGATGTCGACCAGTTGCGGCGACTCGTTGGCCACGGCCTCGAACACCGCGTGCTTCTTCCAGTACTTCGTCAAGCCGTCGGCCTGGGGATTTTCGTAAACGTATGCCGGCGTGCCGGGAAAGCCGACCGTAAACACGTCGTTCCAGCCGTCGCCGTTGAAATCGTAGACCCAGTTGAAGAAGTTGTCGGCGTAGGCGTTGGTCGGCTGCGGCTTGGGCGGATAGATCTCGTGTTTCGCCTTGAAGTCGGGGCCGGCGAACCAGTACGGGCCGTAGACGATATCGGCGGCGCCGTCGCCGTTGATGTCTCCGGCATTGGCGCCTTCGGAGTAATAGACGTCGGTCAATTGCTGCCGCCGGAACGAGTCCACCTCGCGTTCTTCGGCCTGGAGGAACGTCGGGCGGTCGCCCAAGGCCAACATTGCCAGCGCCGCGCCGAAGATTCTGAACCTGAGCGGCGTGAACGTGTGATTCATGGCTTCTCTCCAGGATGCGCCGGCGCCCCGAACCAGGCGGTTTATCATACTCCGGCGCGGGCGGGGAAAGAAAGGTACGCGGGAGCGACGGCGTCCACAGCCGCGACTGTTCGCCCGGCGTTTTGAATATGATAAGCTGGCTTAGCGGAAAGCAGGCAAATGCCGTGCAACTGGCCACAACGGCGTGGCCGACTGGGACGCGTAGTCACATCAATCGAAGCGGTTTGTCGCATTATGGAATCGATCTTCATGGCCGCCTTAGCCATCGTATTCCTCTGCATCTCCCTGGGCCCTGCGCTGCTGGTCGGCGGCGGGCTGACGTTCGTTTTGGTGGTCACAGTTCGAAAGTTTCCCCGAGAGACTCGATCTCGCAGTGCTGCGATCACGATCGCAGCACTGGCGAGTGCGGTCTGCCTCGCGTGGATCGGCTTCGTAATTTGGGACATCTACCAGCCGGTCATTAAAAAAGAGCCGGGCGGCACCAATGGGATGATTCTCTTGTTCGCCCCGACTTTCCTGAGTTCGTTCGCCCTCGTACCGGCGTCGGTTGTGTGGGGCGTTCTCTTGCTCTGGCTGAAACAAACACGGTCGCGGCCAGCCAGCGCAGCGGGGCGTCTGCTGGCAACGATTGCCGTCCTGGCAGGCGCCGCGGCGCAAGCGGCCGACGATGGGTCCGTCGCGGTTTGGAAATCAGACGTCCGCATCCGCCCGGTCTCTAGCGTGGCCGGACGGCACTCAATTCATAGTTATTACGTCGCCAATCCCGAGTCGCCGGATGGCACGCGCGTGCTGTTCTTTACGTCAACGCACGCGGCCGGCTACGTGGGCGAAGTGCGGATGTTGACGCGGGCGACGGGCGAAGAAACCGTGCTGGCGGAAAACGTACACGTGGAAGACGCGCACCGAGCGGCCTGCCAGCAGTGGCTCTCGGGCGGCAAGCGCGTGGCCTGGCACGAAGTGATCGACGGTCAGTGGCGCGTCGTCGTCGTAGATACGGGCAGCCTGCAGAAGAGCGTGGCGGCGGAAGATCGTCAGGTCGGGTTCGGCCGAGGCGACGGAGACCTGCTGCCGATGTACGGCTGCCATTGGAACCCGGGCGCCTATCGCGATCTGTATCTGTATGACGCCCGCGATGGGCAGACGCGCACGCCGCTGACAATCGGCATGGTCGAGGCCGTGCACGGCCCGTGGCTGCAGCGCACGTTCGGCGACCAGCCGACGTCGATCTTCTTTCCGGTGCTAAGCCCCGACCAGCAGCGGGTGTTTTTCAAGATGGCGGCCGGCAACGGCGGCGATAATTACATGGCCAAAGATGCGAGCCGCCGGCAAGGACTGATGTGCGTTGATCTGACGTCAGGCAAGCTGGAGTGGTTCCGCG
>DASZUP010000043.1:0-10747 GCA_035547635.1 Pirellulales bacterium | reverse complement strand
GACGGCCGCGGCGTGCCAGGGCGTAGATACGGTGTTTCATGTCGCCAGCGTGGCCGGGATCTGGGGACCGTGGGAACACTTCTATGGCATCAATACGCTCGGCACGCGGAACGTGCTGAACGGCTGCCGGCGGCACGGCGTCTCGCGTTTGATTTACACCAGCAGTCCGAGCGTGACGTTCGATGGCGGCGATCAGTGCGGGGTCGACGAATCGGCGCCCTATCCTGAGCGCTGGTTGTGCCACTATCCGCATACCAAGGCGCTCGCCGAACAAGAGGTGCTGGCCGCCAATGGCCGCGAGGGCTTGCGAAGTTGCGCGTTGCGGCCGCACTTGATCTGGGGACCGCGAGATCGCCAACTCGTGCCGCGGCTGATCGAACGGGCGCGCAGCGGCCAGTTGCGCCGGGTGGGGGACGGCCAGAACCTGATCGACATGATTTACGTCGAAAACGCCGCATCCGCGCACCTGCAAGCCGCCGACCGGCTCGAGCCCGGCTCGCCCGTCGCAGGACAGGCCTATTTCATCTCCCAAGGCGAACCGGTCAACTGCTGGCAGTGGATCGATGAGCTGCTCGCTTTGCATGGCCTGCCGCCGGTTCGCAAATCGATCTCGACCTCGGCCGCGTGGACGATCGGCGCGGCGCTGGAAGGAGTTTACTCGCTGCTCGGCAAACGCAGCGAACCGCGCATGACCCGTTTTCTCGCAGCCCAGCTTGGCAAGTCGCACTACTTCAGCATCGACCGGGCCCGGCGAGACTTCGGCTACGAGCCGTGCATCTCAACCGCCGAAGGCATGCAGCGGTTGAAGGCTGCCCCTCTCCTAATGGGGGCGTGAGCACTCCCCTCACGCTGCCGCGAAAGCCTGCCAATCAGCCGTTTTAGCGATTCCCAAACACGCGATCCATGCTGGCGCCGCGATCTGACCAGAACGATCGTTCGGCGCTTGCCAACGGCCGGATAAGCCGGTACCTTCGAGGGTTTAACGTGTTGTGAAGGGAAGCTCTAATGGTAGCGGGCCCGCCCGACTCCCACCGCATCGTGATTACGGGCATCGGCCTGACTGCGCCGAATGGCGACACGCTGCGCGAGTTCCGCGACAATTTGCTGGCCTGCCGCAGCGGCGTGACCCCGTACGAAATCCGTTACGTCGGGTCCACGCTGGCCGGCGTCTGCCGGTTCGATGAGCTGAAATACCAGAAAAAGAAAGACTTGCGCCGCGGCACCCGGGCCGGCAGCGTCGGCGTGTACTGCACGCATGAGGCCATTGCCGACGCCGGGCTGGATTGGCCGAACATCGACAAGTCGCAGGTCGGCATCTACGTCGGTGTGACGGAACACGGCAACGTTGAGACCGAGAACGAGATCTACGAGCTCAAAGGCTTCGACTACGACACCAAGTTCTGGTCGCACCACCACAATCCGCGCACGGTGGCCAACAACCCGGCCGGCGAGATCTCGCTGAACCTGGGCATCACCGGGCCGCACTACACCATCGGCGCCGCCTGTGCGGCCGGCAACGCGGGATTGATTCAGGGCGTGCAGATGTTGCGACTGGGCGAAGTCGACCTGGCGCTGTGCGGCGGCGTCTCGGAAAGCATTCACACCTTCGGAATCTTCGCCAGCTTCAAAAGCCAAGGCGCCTTGGCCGCCCATGCGGATCCGACCAAGGCCTCGCGCCCGTTCGACGTCAACCGCAACGGGATCGTCGTGGCCGAGGGGGGCTGCATGTATGTGTTGGAACGCTACGCGGACGCCCGCGCTCGCGGCGCCAAGATTTATGGCGAGATCGTCGGCTACCACCTGAACAGCGACGCCAGCGACTTCGTGCTTCCCAATCCCGACCGGCAGGCCGAGTGCATGCAAAAGGCCTTGCAGCGCGCCAAGCTGTCGCCGGAAGACGTCGATATCGTCAGCACGCACGCCACCGGCACCTCGTCGGGCGACATTCAAGAATGCGCCGCGTTGCGACGCGTATTCGAAGGCGCCCCCAAGACGCTGTTCAACAACGCCAAGAGCTACATCGGCCACGCCATGGGCGCGGCTGGGGCATTGGAGCTGGCGGGCAACCTGCTCGCCTTCGAGGATCATGTCTGTCATCCCACGATTAACGTGGACGAGCTCGATCCCGAGTGCGCCTTGCCGGGGCTGGTCGCCAACCAGCCTCGCGAGATGTCACGCACCACGACGATCTTGAACAACTCGTTCGGGATGCTCGGCATCAATTCCGTTTTGATCGTAAGAAAAGTTTGACTACTTAGGTTTGGAGAACGCGGCATGACGACGGCCGAGATCCGAGAGGCCATTCTCGATATTCTGGAAGGCATCGCTCCCGACGAGGACCTCAGCAACCTGAACGACGACGTGCCGTTTCGCGAGCAGTTGGAACTCGACAGCATGGATTTCCTCGACATCGTCATGGAGCTGCGCAAGCGTTATCGCGTGCAAATCCCTGAAGACGACTACTTGGAACTCCGCAGTATGAGCAGCACGGTGGCCTATCTCGAACCGTTGATGAAAGATCTGCAAAAGGCCTGACGCCGCTCGCCCCGCGCTGCTTTCGCGGCGCTCAAGTTCTCCCGGCTTTGAATACTCCGATCACGCCTGGAACCCAACGCCGCAGAAATTCACGGTCGGAGCGTAATCCGCCCCGACTTATTATTCTTCACTCCTCGTTCCCAACTTGCCTCAATGGCGTCCGCCGATGCCTCTCACTTTGACACGATCATCATCGGCGCCGGCATGTCGGGGCTGTCGGCCGGCATCCGTCTGGCCTACTATGACCGCAGCGTCTGCATTCTCGAACGCCATACGACGATCGGCGGCCTGAACTCGTTCTACCGCCTCGACGGCCGCAACTTCGACGTCGGCCTGCACGCCGTTACGAACTTCACGCCCAAAGGCGCCAAAAAGGGTCCGTTGGCGCGGCTGCTGCGCCAGTTGCGGATTGGCTGGGATGAGTTCGCCCTGGTCCCGCAAGTCGGCTCGCGAGTGGCCTTTCCGGGCGTGTCGCTCGATTTCACGAACGATTTCGAGTTCTTTCGTTCGCAGGTGCAGCAGAATTTCCCCGCGCAGAAAGACAACTTCGAGCGGCTGGTCGCCGAAATCAGCGATTACGACGATCTCGATCTGGCCGCCGCCGGCCGCTCGGCGCGCGAGGCGGTCTCGGCGATCATCAGCGACCCGCTGCTGGTCGAAATGCTGTTCTGCCCGTTGATGTACTACGGCAGCGCGCGGCAGCACGACATGGACTTTGCGCAATTCTGCGTGATGTTCCGCAGCATCTTTTGCGAAGGCCTGGCGCGCCCCTTCGCCGGCGTACGCCTGATCTTGAAAATCCTCGTCCGAAAATACAAAGACCTGGGCGGCGTGCTCCGCTTGCGCGCCGGCGTCAGCCGGATCGCCGTCGATGGCGATCGGGCGACCAAAGTCGTGCTCGACGACGGCACGGAACTGACCGCCGACAACGTGCTGTCCAGCGCGGGCTGGGTCGAAACAATGCGGATGTGCGACGACGTCACCCAGGCCGCGCCGCGGCGGGCCGGCCAGCTTTCTTTCACCGAATCGATCTCGGTGCTCGATTGCCAGCCTAAATCGCTGGGCTGCGACCGGACGGTGATCTTCTACAACGACTCCGAGAAGTTTTGCTGGGAAAAACCCGAGGGCCTGGTCGATCTGCGCAGCGGCGTGATCTGCTCGCCCAACAATTTCGTGTATGGCGAACCGCTCGACGAGGGGGTGATGCGGATCACCTCGCTGGCGAATTACGATCTCTGGAACGCCCTGAGCGAGCAGGAATACCGCCTGGCCAAGTTGCGGTACTACGACGAGACGGTGGCCTCGGCCGTGAGGTTCACCCCCGATTTTCGCAGCCGAGTCATCGCCACCGACATGTTCACCCCGACCACGGTGCGGCGTTTCACGGGCCACGACAATGGCGCCGTCTACGGCTCGCCCGACAAGCAATACGACGGCCGGACCCATCTCAAAAACCTGTTCATCTGCGGGACAGACCAGGGTTTTGTCGGTATCATTGGTTCCATTGTTAGCGGCATTTCGATCGCTAATCAGCATTTACTGCAATAGAGCGGCGAAACGCCCTGACAAGCTTCGCCCCGACAAGGTTTCATGGCCAAAGATTTTCTCAAAGGCGCTCGCGACGAATACGACGTGGTGGTGATCGGCAGCGGCCTGGCCGGGCTGACCGCCGCCAACACCCTGGCCAAGACGGGCCGTTCGGTGCTGCTGTTGGAGCAGCATTATCAATTGGGGGGCATGGCCACCTGGTTCAAACGCCGCGGCGGCCACATTTTCGACATCTCGCTGCACGGCTTTCCGGTCGGCATGGTCAAGAGTTGCCGCCGCTACTGGACCCAGGAGATCGCCGATTCGATCGTTCAGCTCAAGAACATCCGCTTCGATAACCCGATGTTCTCGCTGACCACGACCTTCAACCGCGACGACTTCACGCGGCTGCTCATCGAACAGTTCCAGGTGCCCGCCGAGCAGGTGCGGGCCTTCTTCGACACGGCGCGCGGCATGAACTTCTACGATGACCAGTCGACCTCGGTCGGCCAGTTGTTCGAAAAGTTCTTTCCCGGCCGCGAAGACGTGATCCGGCTGCTGATGGAGCCGATCACCTACGCCAACGGCTCGACGCTGGAAGATCCGGCTATCAGCTACGGCATCGTGTTCTCAAACTTCATGTCGAAAGGCGTGTTCACTTTCGAGGGCGGCACCGATCGGCTGATCGGCCTGATGCGCGACGAGATGCTCAAAAATGGCGTCGATCTGCGCATTCGCTGCGACGTGGAAAAAGTCCACGTCGGCGGCGGTCGGGTGAAAGCCGTGACGGTCAACGGCCGGACGATCAAGACCCGCTCCGTCGTTTCCAACGCCAATTTGAAGTCGACCATCTTCCGTCTCGTCGGCGAAGAACATTTCGATCGCTCCTTCGTGGACCAGGCCAATGCGGTGCGGCTCAACAATTCAAGTTGCCAGGTCTACATGGCGCTCAAGCCTGGCGAAGCGCTCGACGAGAGCTGCGGCGACTTGCTGTTCAGCTCCACGGCGCCGCTGTTCCGCACCGAGTCGCTCCTTAGCCGCGACGTTAGCAGCCGCACCTACTCGTTCTATTACCCTCGCACGCGTCCGGGCAGCGACCGCTCGCTGATCGTCTCCAGCACCAACGCCAACTACGGCGATTGGGCGCAATTGCCGGAAGAAGAGTACCAGGCCAGCAAGCAGGACCTGATTGAAACGACGCTCGACGCGATCGAAAAGTACGTGCCCGGCATCCGCGGCAAGCTCGATCACGTCGAAGCCTCGACGCCGCGGACTTTCGAGCACTACACCAGGCACGCAATGGGCGCCAGCTTCGGCACCAAGTTCGAAGGGCTGGCCGTCAGCCGCGCCGTACCCGAACAGATTGGCGGGCTGTACCATGCCGGCAGCGTCGGCATCATCATGTCGGGCTGGCTCGGGGCCATGAATTACGGCGTGATTGTGGCCAACGACGTCGACGGCTTCCTGCTGAAAAACGCTCCGACGTCGGCCAGCGCTGAGGCGGGCGCCGCATGAGCCTGGCAGAAATTCACGAGGCCATTCCCCACCGCCACCCATTCCTGCTGGTCGACGAGATCGTCCAGCGCGACGAAGCGCGGATCGTGTGCCGCAAGACTTTTCGCGGCGACGAGTATTTTTATCAAGGCCACTACCCGAACTATCCGCTGACGCCCGGCGTGTTGCTGTGCGAATCCGCCATGCAGGCGGGCGCCATCCTGCTCTCTCGGCTCATCGATCCGGAGCACAACGGCGTACCGGTCGCCACGCGGATGAACGACGTGCGTTTCAAACGCATGGTGCGGCCCAGCGAGACGATCGACATCGAAGTCACGCTCGTCGAGCGACTCTCCGACGCCTTCTTTCTCAAGGCCAAGGTCGCCTGCCAGGGAAAGGTCGCCGTGCGGTTCGAGTTCGCCTGCACCATGGCGAAGGCAGAAGCGTAATGGACTTTCTGCAGCTGACCGGCAAAACGTTCCTGGTCTTCGGCGTGGCGAATCGCAAGAGCGTCGCATTCCATATCGGCCGCGTACTGCGCGAAGCGGGCGCGGAAGTGGCGTATGTCGTCCGCTCGCCGCAGCGCAAAGAGTCGGTCGGCAAACTGCTTGGCGATGCGGAAGTCTACGTCTGCGACGTCGAATTTGAAGACCAGATCGCCCGGCTGCGAGCCGAGATCGGCGAGCGTTACAAGACATTCCACGGCCTGGTGCATTCGATCGCCTTCGCCGACTACGAAGACGGCATGCGGCCGTTTCACGAGACGACGAAGCGGGCCTTTCTTCGCTCCGTAGATATCTCCTGCTATTCGCTGATGGCGCTGGCCAAGGCATTTCAAGATCTGCTCGATCCCGACGCCTCGGTGGTGACCATCTCGATCTCGACCACGCGGATGGCCAGCGAGAATTACGGCTTTATGGCCCCGGTCAAGGCGGCGCTTGATTCGTCGCTGGTTTTTCTGGCCAAGTCGTTCAGCCAGTTCTCCCGCGTCCGCTTCAATGCGGTATCGCCCGGGCTGCTGAAAACTTCCGCGTCGGCCGGCATCCCCGGTTACGTCGATTCGTACCTGTATGCCGAGCGGGCCACGCTCCGCAAGCAAGCGGTGCAAACCGAGGAAGTCGCCAATACGGCGGCCTTTCTCTTAAGCCCGCGTTCCAGCGGCATCAACGCCCAGCGGATCGTCGTCGACGCCGGCATGGAAGTGAATTACTTTGATCGCGAGTTCGTGCAGCGTTCCGCCTCGCCCGAATCGCCGACGTAGTTCGCAGCGATTCTTTGCTGACCGTTGACGCAATGCGGCGGCGCACGATATTACAAACGCGTTCCGCCTTCAGACCTGCAAACATCAACGCCCCTTTCAGCCCCAGGAGCCGCTCCCCATGGCCACCGTGGAAATGGTCCAATACGAAGACGCCAGTCCGGAAGTCAAAGCGGTGTACGACGACATCATGGCGACGCGAAAAGTCAACTCGGTGAATAATTTCTGGAAAGTCCTGGCCCATCACCCGCCTACGCTGCGCCGAACTTGGGAAAGCCTCAAAGAGGTAATGCAGCCCGGCGCGCTCGACCCGCTGACCAAGGAGCTAATTTACGTGGCGGTCAGCGTCACCAATCAGTGCGACTATTGCATCAACTCGCATACGGCGGCGGCCCGCAAGGCCGGCATGACCGATAGCATGCTGGGCGAGTTGATGGCCGTGGTCGGAATGGCCAACGAAACCAACCGCCTGGTGAGCGGTTATCAGGTTGAAATCGACAAGCAGTTTCGCCCGCATTGCTAGCCTGAGTCAGCTTACAGCCTTACCAACCCCAAGCGTTAGCGAGATAAATCCGTTTCTCCACCTCGCAGACACTGCGGCTTAGCGTCGAGCGCTTCGCCATGCTAGCAACGGGGATAATCTGCTTTCCGGCGCACAAAAAATTTGCCGGAACCGCGAATAGCCCGATAAAATAATCGACGCACAAACCGCCCGCTTCGCCTCTAGCCGGAGACCGCCATGTTCCGGGATGCACGCTTCGAGGTTCGCCTTTCGGCCGCTTTGCGGGCTCTGCTCGCCGGTTTGCTGGGCGCCCAGCTGTCGTCCTATGCCGCCGGCGCGGCGCCGCAGCCTTCGGCGCCGTCCCGGTCCTCACCTGCTGCCGAAGACGAAACGCAGGCGGCGCCGCCGTCGCCCGGCGCATCGCAGACATCAAAAGCCGGCCAGGCGGACGACGAGGACGAGTCCCCCGTCTCCAAGACCGACGCCGAATGGAAGCGGCAACTCACGCGGAAGCAGTATCGCATTGCGCGGCTGGGCGAAACCGAGCCGCCGTTCAAAGGCAAGTACTGGAAGAACAAAAAGCCGGGCCAGTACCATTGCATCTGCTGCCAAGCCACGTTATTCAATTCCCACGCCAAGTTCGAATCGGGCACCGGCTGGCCGAGCTTCTACGCTCCCGTCAAGCAGCAGCGGCTCGTGGGCCGCCAAGACTTTAGCGACGGGACGTTGCGGATCGAAGTGCTCTGTGCGCGGTGCGGCGCCCACTTGGGCCACGTGTTTGCCGACGGCCCGCCGCCCACGGGCTTGCGGTTCTGCATCAATTCCGCCTCGCTCAACTTTCAGGCGGCCGACGCGAAACGTTCCCATAACCGGGACGGCGCCGAGCCGGCGGAGGACGACGAACAAGCGCCCGACGCGCCGCAGGAATCAGAGAGCGACTTCTAGACGCCGGTCGGGCGACTGTCGAACGACTTGCGCTCGCCGTGCTCGCTGTCAGGCAGCAGCCATTTCTCAACCGCCAAGCCCAGCGAGCGCAACTTGGCTCGCAAAGTGGTCCGCGAGATGCCAAGCAATTCGGCGGCCTGCAACTGGTTGCCTTTGACGTGCCGCAGGACTTCATCGAGCACCACGCGATCGACCGAGGCGAACACCTGCCGATAGATCTCGCTCGACTGGCTATCCAACAATTGCCGCACGAGCCGCGCCACCTCCAGCGTGCCTCCGACGGGCATCGGCGCCGAGGCCGGCGTCGCGGCGGCCGAACCGGCCGGCCGGCACGTTTCGGGCAGACAATCCGGCGTCAGGATGTCGCCGATCGCGTGAACCATGGCATACTTGAGCGCGCTTTGAAACTCGCGCACGTTGCCCGGCCAGTGGTGCGTCTCGAGCAGCCGCTGCGTTTCGGGCGTCATCGATCGCACGTTCTTGCCTAATTCGCGGTTGAACACGCGGAGAAAATGCTCCGCCAGCAGCGCAATGTCGTCGCGGCGTTCACGCAAGGCCGGCAACTGGATGGTGAACCCGTTGAGGCGATAGAACAAATCCTGGCGGAAGCGGCCCGCCTCGACCAGCGCCGGCAGATTCTTGTTGGTGGCCGCAATCACGCGGACGTCGGTCTGGATCGTGTCGTTGGCGCCGACGCGCTCGAAGCGCTGTTCTTGCAGCAAACGCAGCACTTTGGCTTGCGTCGCGCTGCTCATGTCGGCGATCTCGTCCAGAAAAATCGTGCCGCCGCTGACTTGCTCGAACTTGCCGATGCGGCGCTGATCGGCGCCGGTGAAGGCTCCTCGCTCGTGGCCGAACAGCTCGCTTTCCAGCAGCGACTCGGGAATGGCCGCGCAGTTGATGGCCAGGAACGGACCGTGGCTGCGGCGGCTATAGTGATAGATCGAACGCGCCACCAGTTCCTTGCCCGTGCCGCTCTCGCCCAGGATCAGCACCGTCACGTCTTGCGGCGCCACGCGGCCAATTGCCTTGTAGACTTCCTGCATGGCGGGCGCCGCGCCGATGATCCGGTCGGCCGAGGAGTCGGCGGGTTCTTCTTCGTTGAAGACCGCAGGCACACGGCTCAGCCGGCTGACTTCCAAAGCCTTGCCCACTACTTCGCGAAGCCGCCGAAAATCGACCGGCTTGAGCAGGTACTCGAAAGCGCCCCGCCGCATCGCTTCAATCGCGGTATCGGTCTTGGCAAACGCCGTAATCACGATCACCGGCAAGCGAGGGTCGATCTGCCGGATGCGGTCGTAGGCGTCCAGGCCCGACATGTCAGGCAGGCGCACGTCAAGAATCACCGCGTCGGGCTCGCGTTGGCGCACCAGGTTGATGCCGTCCTTGGCCGTGCCGGCGGAAATCACGTCCAAGGCGTCGGAGCTCAGACATTTTTCTAACGAGTAAAGGACGTTCGGCTCATCGTCAACGACCAGCAGACGCTGCATGCTACCCTCCGGAATGAATCGTCAGCGCATTGCCGGCGGCCGGCGCGCAGAGAGAATCGGCAGGCGGCAGCCAGATGGCGAACACCGCCCCGCCCTGCGGCTGGTTCTTCGCCGTCAGCTCCCCGCCATGGGCCGAGATAATCCGCCGGCAGATGGGCAACCCCAACCCCGTGCCCGTCTCTTTGCTGCTGACAAACGGCTCGAAGATCCGCTCGCCCAAGTCGGCCGGCAAGCCTTCCCCGTCGTCCGCCACGGTGATCACCACCCAGCGTTGGTCGGCCGGCGCCGCCTGTTCGAAATCCGCCGCCAGATCGTGTGCGCATGAATTGTCGTCGGCCGGTTGCAAACCGGGGATCAGCAAATCCTGATCCTCGCCGCCGGCCTGGCGGCACTGCAGCCGAGCAGAGACGTACGACAACCGCACTTCGATGGCGCCTCCTTCGGGCATTGCATCGAGCGCGTTGAGCAGCAAATTCAGCAAGACCTGCCGAATCTGGCCGCGGTCGGCCTCGATCGTCACGGCCGCGTCCGGCAGGTTCGCTTCGACGCTCACGCCTTGTTGCTCGGCGCGCGCCGAAACCAGGTCCAGCGTTTGCTGCACCAACTCTCGAGCGTCAAACACGAACATTTCCGGCAGCGGCGGCCGGGCAAAATCAAGCAGCGACTGGATCGACTGCTCGAGTCGCGAAATCTCTTCTTCGACCACTTGCAGGTCGCGGCCCTGCAACGCCCCGCCTAGCTCGCGCTCGGCGGCGGCTTGGACCAGAATCTTGATTGCCATCAGCGGATTGCGCAACTCGTGAGCCACTCCCGCCGCCAACTGGCCGACGGCTGCCAACTGCTCGCCGCGGAGCACTTCGCGTTCTCGCTGTTCGAGACGCTCCACCACGGCGCCCACCTGTTCGGCCATCTTCTGTAGCGTGTCTTCCAGTTCTTCGAAGCCGGTTCCGGTGGAAAGCGTGATCGGACCGACGACCTCGTTCAATTTGCCGGCGG
>DASZUP010000042.1:0-4092 GCA_035547635.1 Pirellulales bacterium | reverse complement strand
AGCTGGCCAGCGCGGTAACCCGAGTTGACGGCCACGTCGAGATCGCAGGCAAAAGGTATTTCAAAGTGATCATGCAGGTCCACGGAGCGCCCGTCAACCCGACACAGGTCTCGTATTATCGACCAACGGACCACGGCGTGTTCCAGATCCTGGAAGGCGAAGAAAAACAGGGCGAGTGGCAGTACCTGCCGAAGGAATTGAAAACGGGACGGAAATGGAACGCCGTGACTCCCAGCTCCAAATTCGACTTCGAAGTCGTCGGCCGCAACGACCTGACTTGTCTGGGAAAATCCTATCAAGATTGCGTCGAAATCAAGGTGGAAATGCGCGGCAAGTTCGGCTCGATCACGCAACGCCAATGGCTGGCCCCCGGCGTCGGGCTGGTAAAACAAGTCGACGACCACACGCTGTTCGATTCGACGACGGAACTGAAGAAGTTCATCCGCGAAACTCGCAATTGAGCGTGTCAAAACACGCGTCCTATCTCCCCGCCGATTGGCTTTGCCCCCCGGATTCCTTAGTTTTCTGATGCGATTCACCACTCTCGTCTGGAAAAGCGCCCTGCGGCGTCCCTTTCGTTCCGCCTTGACGATTAGCGGGGTCGCCGTGGCGGTAGCGGCCGTCGTCACCTTGGTCGGCATCGCCCACGGATTCGAGAATTCGTTGTTGGACGTCTACGAGCAGCACGGCGTCGATCTGATCGTGATGCGCTCGGGCGTCGCCCAGCGAATGACCAGTTCGCTCGATCGCAAGCTGGCCGACAAGATCAAGCCGCTGGAGAACGTCGAGTCGGTCACGCCGGTATTGTTCGACGTGGTCTCATTCGAGGATTACGACGCCATCGGCGTGACGATTCAGGGCTATCCGCTCGACGCTCCCTATTTCGAGCAGGTGCGGATCGTCGAAGGCAGGCGCCTGGAACGAGGCGACGAGCGGGGCGTGCTGCTGGGACGCGTGCTGGCGGAAAACCTGAACAAGAAAGTCGGCCAGACGCTCGACGTCGTCGAAGGGGAGCCGTACCAGGTGATCGGCTTCTACGAGAGCTACAACGTGTTCGAGAACGGCTCGATGTTGATGGACATTGACGAGCTGTCGCACCTGATGGCGCGAGAAGGCGACGCCACCTTCTTCATGGTCTCAGCCGAGAACAAAGACAAGGCGTCGATCGAAGCGCTCAGGAAGCGCATCAAGTCGCTGCAAACCGGGCTGGACGCGATGCCGGCCAAGGAGTACGCCGACACGGCCAGCGAATTGCGATTGGCTCGCTCGGCGGCCTGGCTGACGTCAACGGTGGCCTTGATCGTCGGCGCCATCGGCACGCTGAATACGATGGTGATGTCGGTCTTCGAACGCGTGCAAGAGATAGGCGTGCTGCGCGCGATCGGCTGGAGAAAGTCGCGCGTGATGCGTTGGATCCTGCTCGAGTCGTTGCTGCTGGCGCTGATTGGCGCCATCTTGGGCACGGCGGCAGGCGCCGCCGCGACGAGCTTTCTCAGCACGTTGCCCGCCGCCTCGCGACTTGTTTCCGGCGAGATCGATCCTTCGATCGTCGCCCAGGGCTTTGCCATCGCGATGTTCGTCGGCCTGCTCGGCGGCGCTTATCCGGCCTATCGGGCGGCCGGGTTCCTGCCGACCGAGGCGCTGAGGCAAGGATAGCGCCGGCGGCCCGGTTAAGCGGAACCCTGGTTTCGGCAAAAACGCAAAAAAGGGGTCAGAACTATTTTTCAAACAGTTCCATTCCGCGTTTCGTCGCGCCGTAAGGCATTGCCAATACGCAAGTTGCAGCAAACCCCCGATACGACTAAAATAATTGCCTGGCGTCAAGCATCTACCTACTAAGCCTCCAGCCCTCCATATTACTTCCCATCACGGTCGCCCGCCGCCGCGATCTCCCGATGGCGACGGGGCGCCGCGAAGCGATGGCCGTGGGAACGTGAACCCGTTCTGTCGGACACAGATAACGACGAGGGACCGTCAAGCTCATGGGAAGATCGATCATGCTCAACCGCAGGAAAATGCTTCAAGGAGTGGCAGCCGGCGCGGGCGCCGCAGTGGGACTCTCGCTGCTGCCCGAACGTCTCCTGGCGTCGCCTGGCAACAGCGCGACTCCGAAGCGAGTCGTCTTCTTCATGCAGAACCAGGGCTTCGATCCGAAGACCTGCATTCCGGAAGGGATGAAACGCAGCGGCTCGCTGGCGAGAGCGAAACTTCCTGAGCCGATAAGCGCACTCGAACCGTATAAGGAACGACTGCACATCATCAACGGCCTGCACGGCATCCACGCCAGCCCGACGCACAGCGCCTTCTTCGGCGCGCTGGGCGGCTACCGCGGCGGCGATGGCGTGCCGCCCAGTTCGTCGACGATCGACTATGAGCTGAGCACGGTCCTGCCGCAGACGCTGCTGCCTCACCTGTGCATCGGCATGGACTCCATGGAGAACATGACTACCAAGCCCACGATTGCGACGCTGTCGGCCAGCGGGGCCGGTCAGCCGATCTTCATGTATTCGAATCCGAATCATCTTTATCAGATGCTCTACGGCGGCATCTCGACGGGCGACATCCGACGCCAACACGAAGCGCGGTCGAATGTGTTGAATCAGATCGAAGAGCTGGCCGCCGCCAAGGGCCGATCGCTTCCGACCGCGGACCGCCAGCGTTACGGGCAATACGTCCAGGGCTTCAAAGACGTCAACGGCTTGCGAGATCGCCTCGATACGGTGGCCGATCACTTGCGCAAGTTCGCACCCGAGGTGGACGAGCGATACACGAAGCCGAAGTTCGAAACCGACTGGCACGACGTGCTGCTGGATCTCGGCATCTCGGCGCTGACCTCAGGCATCACCAATACGCTGACGATCGGCTCCGGTCGCGGCGAAATCTTCGGCGCCTGGAAGGGACTGGGCGTAGAGCAACAAGGGCACAACCTGGGGCACATGGAGCAGCCCGGCAATCCGATCTGGATCAAGATCCGTCAGTACAACAGCCGCATGCTGGTGCGAATCATGCAAGCGCTGGAGAGCGTGCCGGAAGGCAGCGGCACAATGATGGACCACACGCTGATCGTCTACACCAGCAACAACGCCGACAGGCAGCACACCAACGGCGCCAACTGGCCGGTCATGCTGATCGGCGACTTTGACGGGGCCTTCAAGACCGGTTGCTTCACGCAACTGGACGGCAAGCGCCCCATCAACGCGCTCTACGCCACGCTGCTGCGCGCCGCGGGCGTGCCGTGCGATCGCTTCAACATGAACGACAAGTTGGCCACCAAGTTCGATGCCGGGGTCGGCCCCCTCAAGGAATTGCTGGCATGACCAAGGTCGCCTTGGTCCTGGCACTCGCGCTGTCGTGGGGCTTGCTCTCCGCGGCCAGCGCCGAGACTTACACGCCCGGCCAAAAGATCGACAAAGACTTTGACGGCTTTGCTCGACCGTTTCTCGTCCGCTACTGCGTGGACTGTCATGGAGATTCGGAACCCGAAGGCAATCTCTCGCTCCATGATCTGGGCGCTGTCGATGAGGTCAACTCCGGCGTCTGGAAATCGGTGTGGGCGCAGGTCACGCTCAAGGAAATGCCGCCGGAAGACATGCAGCAGCCCGGGGTCGTTGAACGGCTGCAATTCTCGGACTGGATCGTTGGCGAACTCACGCGCGTGATGCGTGACAAGGGCGGGTTCCGGGCTCATCTCGATCCGAATAAGGGCAACTTCGTCGATCACGAGTTGCTCTTCGGTCCGCTGCCCGAGGGCGTCAAGCTGGCGCCAACGTCTTCGCCTGCGCGCCTCTGGCGCGTGACTCCGCAGGAACACATCACGCGACTCAACGAATTGATCAACACGGAACCGAAGTTCGATTCGGAAAAGCCGGGCCTTCACACGCATGGCGACGTGGTTCCCACCAACCACGGCGGCGAGCTCAAGCTCTACTTCGGGACGGATCGAATCATCAAGTGGCAGGGCGGAACGGTCGCCTACGCGACATCGGTCAAGAGCGTTCCCGCCGTCCTCTCCTCGGCGCGAGACCACGGGCTGGAAAACTATCCGGACTTCTACACGGTCAACAGCGCCGAAGCGACGCAGATCATGGGCAT
>DASZUP010000041.1:0-3042 GCA_035547635.1 Pirellulales bacterium | reverse complement strand
ATGGACCTGGATCATCTCCGGATTGCCGTACTTGGCGCCGGCGCGGAAGCAGCGGCTGGCGGCGCTGCCGGTGCAAACCATCGACATGGTCGAGCGGCCGTAGATCAAACCACAACCGCCCGAGGCGACCAGCACCGCGTCTGCCGGGACGGTGCGGATCTCCATCGTCACCAAATCCTGGGCGACCGCGCCGCGGCACTGCCCCGACTCGTCGAGGATCGGGCCCAGGAAGTCCCAGAATTCATACTTGGTGATCTTGCCGTCGCTTTCCCAGCGGCGGACCTGTTCGTCGAGGGCGTAGAGCAACTGCTGGCCGGTCGTGGCGCCGGCAAAGGCGGTCCGCTTGAACAGCGTGCCGCCGAACCGGCGGTGATCGCGGAAGCCTTCGGCCGTGCGATTGAACGGCACGCCCAGGCGATCCATCATGTCGATGATTCGCGGGCCCCATTCGGTCATTTCCTTGACCGGCGGCTGGTGCTGCAAGAAGTCGCCGCCGTAGACCGTGTCGTCAAAATGTAGGTATTCGCTGTCGCCCTGCTGCCGCGTGGTGCTGTTGACGGTATTGATGCCGCCTTGAGCGCACACGCTGTGCGAGCGTTTGACGGGCGTCAGACTCATCAGGTCGACGTCGACGCCCAGTTCGGCCAACTTCATGGAGGCGGCCAGGCCGGCCAGCCCGCCCCCCACGATCAACACCCGCTGTTTCGCCATCGGGAAAGTCCCATACCGCTGAAGGTTTATCGCTGTTTGCACGCGTAGCCGGGGCCGTTGCGGCCCGTCAGGCGCCGGCCTTGAGGCCGACGGCTACGCCCAAGATAGATTCTTTCGACAGAATGACTCGAAGTTGTGTGACTCGACGTGTTGCGTAACTCAACGCAGGTTCTGCTCCGCCTGTTCCTATTCCGCTTCTGCGGCTTCGCTCTCGACCGTCACTTGGGCGGTGGCGCGTTCGGATTCTTCTTCCAGCTCATGTTTGATCTTCTCTTCGCGGTGCAGCAGATCCTCACGCTGTTCGATGCGGGCCTGCTCCACGGCCTTGGCCTCGATCACGTTGGCCTTGCCCATGCCAACCAGGGCGCTGAGACCGATGATGCTGAACAGCACCCCGAAGGCGCCGCAGACGTAATTGGCCCGTCGCTGGGCCGCCGGCGTGGTCCACAGACCCCAGGTAATGCCCGCCGTCCAGATACCGTTGGCCAGGTGGTAAACGCACGACAGCACGCCGATGGCGTACAGGACTTTGGCCACGAAACCGCCCAAAGCCAAGGCCGCGCTGGAGGTGGCGTGTTCCGGATCAAACTGCCCGCCGAACAGCGGATGGGCGATCCGATTGAGCCAGAACTCGTTATGGAACCAGCCGTGCATGTGGAACACGTGCCAGAAGATGAAGAACAAGGCAATCCAGGCCGTGGCCCGCTGCAGCGTGTAGCGAATGTTGCTGGTGTAGGCGTACGAGCCCGAATTCGGCTCGCAGTTGACGGCAATCCAGATCCCGACGACCGCGTGGAAAATGATGGGCAGGAAGATGAAGGTCCATTCGACCAGAGGCAGCACCGGCCCCAAGCGGTGAATCGTGTCGACCTGGTCCTGGAAGGTGCTGGCGCCGGCCAGCACGCTGGCATTGGTCGCCAGGTGGACGCACATGTAGGCGCCGACCGGAACCAGCCCGCTCAACGAGTGCAGGCGGCGAATCAGAAACTCATAACGGCCCAGAGGCAGGCTGGCTTTCGGTGTCGAAGCGTTTGAAGCGGACGACGAGCTGCTTTCCAACGTTAGGCTCCCATTAATCCACCCGCACGCGGGGGATGGTTCGCAAAGTGCTGCGGTTGTTCGTATCGCCGACAGTATAAAGGGGTTATGCCCGCTGACAAGCACGCCGGGCGAGATACTTTCCGCATCGCAAGCTTTCCGCCGTTCTGCCTGCCCAAATGGCAGAGAAAAGCCAAGAACGCCTCAGTTCAGCTCGCGTAAAGCGCCCAGTCTTTCTTGGTTGACTTGAGAAAATGTTGTAGAAAGAATTGATGTAGTAAGAGGTTAAGGCCCGAATCTTCCCATAGCGTGATGAGTCGCCCTGGTTTGGTATCCCAGTTGCTCAGAGATAATCTCGATAGCGGCGTGGTTGCCAAAAGTTCAGTCTATCGCTTTGCTTAGGCGAACTGAACCCGGCGGCATGGGGAGTTGACCGAGTAAGCGAGGCGAAGCCGTGAAGGCGCCGTCGATCCTGATCACTGACGATGATCGCGATTTTCGCGAGACGCTCCGCGGCGTCTTTGAGCCTGAGGGTTTCCGCACCTTGTTGGCCAGCGCCGGGGACGAGGCGCTGGATATTGTCCAGCGCGAAGATATCCATTTGCTGCTGCTCGACATGCACATGCCGCGGCTGACGGGCCTGGAGACGTTGCGGCTGGTCAAGCAGTTCAAGTCTCGTTTGCCCTGCATCCTGCTCTCGGCCGCCGCTGATGAGGCGCTGGTGGAGCAGGCCTTGCAGGCCGACGCCTTCTCCTTTCTCTCCAAGCCGATCACGCGGCGCGAGATCACCTCGACCGTCCGCCAGGCGCTTTACAGCACGTACAACTGGCCGCTGGATCATATCGTCTCTGAAGACGAGCAGTAGGGCGGGCGCCGCCCACCATCGCCGTCGGCGATGCCTGAGCTAAAGCGTCTTTTGGCTCTCGGCGTTCGTTTTGAACGCAAAGCCGGTTGGAATATTATGGTGGGCAATGCCCACCCTACGGGGCGTTCGAAGCATCGTCCGCGATTGTCGGTGGCACGAAACGCCAAGGCGCAAAAGGGGACTGCTATGTCGGAATACCGTCGCTGGTATGTGCCGGGTGGAAGTTACTTTTTGACGCCGGTTGCTTATCAGCGGCGGCCGCTGTTCGGAGCCGAGGTGAACATTCAGCGATTTCGCACCGCCCTGGCGAAGGTCCGGGATGAATTGCCGTTCGAGATTGCGGCGGCGGTGGTTTTGCCTGATCACGCGCATTTCATTTGGACAATGCCGCCCGGCGATTCGAAGTATTCAACGCGTGTTGGCCGGAT
>DASZUP010000040.1:0-1586 GCA_035547635.1 Pirellulales bacterium | reverse complement strand
CGAACAGGCCGAACTCCTGGCTGTTCTTGGTGCCGACTCGGGCGAAGAAGGCGGCAAAGCTGTAGTAGTCTTCCTGCCCATACTTCTCGTACGGATGATGGTGGCACTTGGCGCATTGCATCCGCACGCCAAGAAACAACTGGCTGGTCGTTTCACACAGGTCCTGCGGATTGTTCGCCACGCGGAAATAGTTGGCCGGCCCGTCGCGATAGATCGAACCTTTCGCCGTGATCAGCTCGCGCACGAACTGGTCAAACGGCTTGTTCTGACGCAGCGACTCGCCGATCCAGTTGTGCAAGGCCCACATGCCTTGCTCGCCGATGACCTTTGAGTTCGAGCGGATCAGGTCGGCCCACTTCAAGGTCCAGTAGGCTGCATACTGGTTGATGTAAATGTCCTTCGCCGGATCGCCGGTCAGTCCGAGCAGGCTGTCGATCAACTTCTTGCGTTTATCGGGATCGGTCGAGTCAATGAACGCCTTGGCTTCTTCGATGGTCGGCAGGGTGCCGATTGCGTCGAGGAAGGCGCGGCGGACGAACGTCGCGTCGTCGCATAGCGGCGAAGGAGGCAGGCCGAGCTCGCGAAACTTCTTGGCCGCCAGGGCGTCGATGAAGTTGTTTTCTTTCCAGTCGACCAATTCGAAGTTATCTGCGTAAGGCACGACGACAGTGGCGATCTCCGCTTGGCCTTCGAAACGCACCATCACGTTCGACTGCCCCTTGCCGGCGGTCGTGAAGCGGCCCTCTTCCGTCACGGTCACCACGCTGTCGTCGAGGCTGTCAAACTTGGCCCAACAGGTGACGTCTCGCGTCTTGCCGTCGGTATAGGTCGCCAGCACCTGTAACTGCTGCGTCATGCCCACCGGGCCGACCCGGCGCGGCGGAATGACCTGCACGGATTGCACTTTGGGCTCGTCGGCTTTCGGTCCCTGCGCCCCGCCGATCAGCCAGTTCTTGAGCAGTTCGTAATCAATGGAACCGGCGGTCAGTCGGCGATTGCCGCCGTGCGGAACCACCAAAGTAGGCTTCTGCAGGAATAGGCTGTGTTCCGGATCCAACATGTTCACGCGGCGCTGCCGCCGGTCGCGAACGATCGCCTGGTAGTCTTCTTCCGGAGCAAAGCTGAACACCGAGAGCTTGAAGCCTCCCTTGCCGTATTGACTGGCGTGGCAGGGGCCGGAGTTGCAGCCGGCCTTGGTCAGCACGGGCAAGACCTGCGTCTTGAAAGCAATGACGGGTTGGGGCAGCACGCCGCTGACGGTGACCGGCGTCTGCACCGTTTCCCCGCCGGCGGTGACGGAGATTACCGCCTCGCCGTTGCCCGTGGCCAATACAAATCCACTGCTGGAAACCGTGACCACCTGCGGATTCGAAGACGCGTAGGTCGCTGCGTGGGTCAGGTCGTTCGAGCGTTCGTTTATGGAACCGTCAGGTCCGACCGCCGTCGCCAGCAATTGTGCCCGGGCGTAGTTGCCTTCCAGGGCCAGCTTGGCCGGCGAAACCTGGAATGCTGCGGCAAACACACGGGCGGGAGCTACGGCAAACAGCAGGCCCGAAGCCGATACGGCGAGCAGCAGACGCGAGAAA
>DASZUP010000039.1:0-8046 GCA_035547635.1 Pirellulales bacterium | reverse complement strand
GACCCGGCGATCCTGGGCGAAGCGATATCGGGAGGCTTGTGCCAAGGAGTCTTGTCCGAAACTTTTGTCCGTGCGAGCTTCCGACTCGCGAGCAGGACGTTCGCCGCGGCGGCGCGAGGCTTCGGGCTCGGAAGCGGGCGGCGGGCCAGACCGTCGGCGGTCGCGCATTCTCGGCCGCCGCTCTTCGCCATCAGGGCCCTCAACGCCTTCCACTTCAAGCGGGTTGGGCGCTACCGATGGCCAGACGCGCTCTAACCGCCGTAAAAGTTGCTCCGTGTCTTCGCCTGGTGCGGCGGGAATTACTCGCGTTGTATATCCGCGGCGACCTTCCGGAGCAATCTCGCCGAGCTTGGTCAGCAGCGTTTTGACCTCGGCGAGCTCAAAATCATTGGCGCGCAGCAGCAGGCGGTTGTGCTCGATATCCGCCTCCACCTGAAACTGATCGGAACTGTCCTGCTCGTCCGAGCCGCCGCCGTAGAAATACGATCTGCGGCGGGAATAATAAGAAGAGGATGAGTCCGTCTTCTCCGGGCCGGTCATCAACGTCTGGATCGATCCCGCCACGTACTCGGCGCTAAGCATGCGGAGTTGAATCACTTCGAAGCGGCGTCCCGAGCCGTCAAGTTTTTCGACCAGCGAGCGGATCAGTACGTGATCGGCCAACGGGGCATAGGCGATGATGGCGCGGTTGTTGGCGTCGACCTCCAATCGCGTGGTCGGATCGAGTCCACCCAACTCCGTCAGCACGGTGACGAGCGTGTCGGGGCTAACGCCGGACAAGCGATAGACCTGCATCCTCGACAGGTTGCCCAGCAGCCCTTCTTCCCGGTAAGGGGCCACGTCGACTACGGCGATGGCCTGGTCGATGATCGCCATCTTGTCGGGCGGAGCATTCGCCAGGATGCTGTTCTCGCGTGCGTTGACGACCAGATAGACCTGCGATTCCTTTTCCGGCTTTCCGGGCGGACCGCCGCGCTGCTGGCCCTGTTGCTGTTGGGCCAGCATCATCTGTTGGGCCATGAAGGCCCGAGGGTCGAGCGCCTCGCTGCCCGATTTCTTCGGTTCGATGCCCAGCAACGTCTGCAAGGTGGTCATCACTTCGGCCGCCCGCGTATGGCGCAAGCGGAACTCGCGCACCAGGCGCTGCTGGCCGGAGTCGGACTGCTCTTCCAGCAGCAATTGATGAATACGCCGCAAGTTGCCGGCCGACTCCAGTATCTCGAGCCGGTTGGTCGTTTTCAGCGGCGTGACTTTGCCGTAAGGACTGAGCATCGGCTTGATCTCTTCGGCGGCGTTCTCCGCCAGCAGCCAATCGAGATCGATGAAGGTTTTCACCAGCTCGTAGTTGCCGCGATCATCCAGTTCCCGGACGCTGACGCGCGGCACAAGGCTGGGATCGAGGTGCTTGAGATTGGCGACGATCAGCACGTCGCCGTTGCGCAGCAGCGTGAAGCCTTTGCTGAGCAGCACCGAGTTGATCAGGTCGTGGATCTCTTCCACGGTATAGCGCCCGCGCGTGGTCAGATCCAGATAACCAGCCGGCGCCTCTTCCCACTGCAGGCTCATGTCGGAAATATCGGCCAGCCACTCCAAGACGGACGGCCAGGGCTGCCCTTTGAAGCTGAAGGAAATCAGTCCGTCGTCGTCAGGGCCAACATCCAGCTCACGCGGGTCGGCCGGCCGACTGGGCAAGGTCGGCCGCTTGACCGGCTCAGGCAATTTAGGGCCTTTATTCTCTTCGGCCTCGGGTTTCTTCTTCTCTTCCTCAGACTTTTCGTCTTTATTGTCGGACTTCTCGCCCTCAGGTTGCTGCCCGCCCGACGGCGAACCGCCGAATGGAAACCCCCTCATGCCTCGGCTGAAGCCGCGGCTGCGACCATCTCCAAAGCCGCTGCGTCGGTCTTGCGCGCAAGCCGGCGACTCGAATGCCGGCCAGCACAACGCCACGCCGATCGCAAGCACTAGCCATCCGATGAGTCGGCTCATGAGGCGATCACTCCCCTACTGGTTCAAGAGCCACGCGCAGAACGAGAAATACGACTTAGCCGCCAGCCCGGATATGAATCCCGCTATTCTAATTCGGCTCGCGTACAACTGCCAGCTTGAAGCGGAAATCTGGCAAGATAAAAGCCAGAAAAACGTCCGAGTTTTCCGGCAGTTCAGATGTAACCGATCGCCGCCTGACCGCCACTGGCAAGATGCGGACGGTTTGCGCCCCTCTGGGTCGCGCTGGGCGTGCGCGCCGGTCGCCGGAAAGTCGGTCAAACCATCCACAGGGGCGCCAGCAACAGGCCCTCCGTCGGGCAAACAATGATCCAAACGGCCCCGGCGGAATCCTGTCTGCGGCCGCGTTCAAGCTCGATTGAAACGACGCATCGAAGCAACTAAGTTGGGGCTTGAGCAATCGTCGGCAAGTCGGTCGAGATTCTGGCCCTAGCCGCGGTGCAGCGCTCGCCATGTTCGGCGACTGACCGTTGCACAGCGCCGATTTCTGAAGCGAAGCCGTCGCTGGCAGCGCGGTGCGTGGGCGGCGCTGTGACAAACAACTCAGCAAGGCGAGCGGCGAGATTTTTTCCGCCAGAACCGGGCACTAGGCAAATATGGAAGCTGGCGAAATCCTCCTCAAACGCGGGCTCCTCGACGACCGGCAATTGGAACTGGTGCGCCAGAGCAAGAGCAACGGCCGGCGCCTGGACCAGGTTGCCGTCGAGATGGGCCTGGTCAGCGAAGAAGCCGCGCTGACCGCCATCGGCGACGAGATGGGGCTGGAGTTCATCGACCTTGCGTCTGCTGAGATCGATCTGTCGCTGCTGCGAGATTTCTCCCCCCGCTTGATCCACCGCGAATCGCTGTTTCCCATTCAGCGGCACAACGGCTCATTGCGAGTGGCGACCAGCGATCCGTTCCACCTCTACCCGCTGGACGAACTTGGCGCCGCCACGGGGCTGTCCATCGAGCCGGTGCTGGCCAGCCGCGGCGAGATCGCCAAGCTGATCAAGACCCACCTGGGCGTCGGCGCCGAGACGATCGACGGCCTGATGGCCAAGAAGGCCGAAAGCCCGGTCGAGTTGCTCGAAGAGATCGAGACCGATGGTTCCGAGCTATCCGAAATGGCCCAGGAAGCCTCGGTCGTCCGGCTGGTCAACGAGATCCTGCTGGAAGCCATCGAGTCGCGGGCCAGCGACGTACACCTGGAGTCGCAAACTAACGGCTTGCGCATTCGCTACCGCATCGACGGCATGCTGCACGCCCAACCGACGCCGCCGGAACTCAGCCAGTTTCAAGCCGCGATCATCAGTCGCCTGAAAATCATGGCCCGGCTGAACATCGCCGAAAAACGTTTGCCGCAGGACGGCCGCATCAAGCTCAAGGTGCTCGGCCGCGAGGTCGACGTCCGCGTCTCGGTGATTCCGATGATCCACGGCGAAGGCATCGTGATGCGTCTGCTCGACAAGAGCGGCATGGAGTTCTCGCTGCGCAAGCTGGGAATGGATCCGGAACTGTACGCCACGTTTCAGGAACTGATCCGTTTGCCCCACGGCATCATCCTGGTCACCGGACCGACCGGCTCCGGAAAGACCACCACGCTGTACAGCGCCCTGCTGGAGATCAAGGACAGCCAGACCAAGATCATCACCACGGAAGATCCGGTCGAGTACCAACTCGACGGGATCAACCAGATCCAGGTGCACTCCAAAGTCGGGCTGACCTTCGCCGCTTCGTTGCGCGCCATCTTGCGGCACGACCCGGATATTGTCCTGGTCGGAGAAATCCGTGATCTGGAGACGGCGGAAAACGCCATCCAGGCCTCGCTCACCGGCCACCTGGTGTTCAGCACCCTGCACACCAACGACGCCGCGGGCGCTTACACGCGCATGATCGATATGGGCGTCGAGCCGTTTCTGGTGGCCAGCACGGTCGAAGCCGTCATGGCCCAACGACTCGTGCGCACGCTGTGCAAAGAGTGCAAGCAGCCGTACGAGCCGCCGCGCGACGAACTGCCCGCCGACTTTCCTTATGACGCGTGGCGCCAGAGCGGAGAGCCGCTGTATCGCGCCGTCGGCTGCCGCACTTGCCGCCAGCTTGGCTACCGGGGACGAATGGGCATTTACGAACTGCTGGTCACCACCGAATCGGTGCGGCAACTGGCCCAGGAGCACGCCAGTTCCTGGAAGCTGAAACAAGCCGCCATGCAAGACGGCATGCGGACCTTGCGGCAGGACGGCTGGTTGAAGGTGCTGGAAGGCCGCACGACGCTCGATGAGGTGGCGCGCGTCACCAAGAGCGACCAGATTGTCACGACGTGAAAGGGGCGCGTTGAACCATGCCTGAATTCGCCTACGTCGCCCGCGATATGGCCGGCCAGCGCGTGACCGGCAAACTGAGCGCCGCCAGCGAGCGCGAAGCGCTCAGCACCCTGGGCCAAAAGGCCTTGTTTCCGCTGTCGGTCGAGGCCGAACGCTCCGCGGCGCAAAGCTGGCGGGGCCGGCGGATCAGCCCGCAATTGATGGCCATCACGTATGGCCAATTGGGCGACCTGCTTGGCAGCGGCGTGCCGCTGTTGCGCGCGCTTGAGGTCTTGCAGCGTCAGAGTTCCAGCGCGGCCCTGGCCGAGGTGTTGAGCCAGATCAAGTCGCAGGTGGAAGAAGGCGAGAGCCTGTCCGACGCCATGCTTCGCTATCCGCGCGTGTTCAGCGAAATGGCCGTCAACATGGTGCGCGCCGGCGGCGAAGGCGGATTTCTGGAGGAAGCGCTGCACCGCGTTTCCGAGTTCACCGAAAAGCAGGAGGATCTCAAGGGCCGCACGATGGGCGCCTTGGCCTATCCCGTCTTCCTGGCGGTGATTGGAACCAGCGTGGTGACCGTGCTGGTAGTATTCTTCGTGCCCAAGTTTGCGGAGCTGTTCAGTCAACTGCGTGAACGGGGCGAACTGCCGTTTGTGACCGACTGGCTGCTGGCCACCAGCGACCTGCTGCGCCATTGGGGAATCGTAATCCTGGCGGCGCTGATCGGTCTGTTCATGTTCGCCCGGACCCGGCTGGCCACCGCGGAAGGGCGGTTGTGGTTCGACCGCTGGAAAGTGCGCGTGCCCGGCGCCGGGAAGATTCTGTTGAACCTGGCCGTGGCCCGCTTCTGCCGGGTGCTCGGCACGCTGCTGCACAACGGCGTGCCGATCCTCAAGTCGTTGGAAATCAGCAGCGATGCAACCGGCAACCGCATGCTGGCCCTGGCCGTACAGGAAGCGGCGAAAAATATCTCCTCGGGTCAGACCTTGGCGGCGCCGCTGGCCGCGTGCGGACATTTTCCGGCGACCATCGTCGAAATGATCGGCGTGGCCGAAGAATCGAACACATTGGAAACCGTGCTGATCAACATCGCCGATGGCCTGGAGCGCCGCACCTGGCGGCAGCTCGATTTGTTCGTCCGCCTGCTGGAACCGCTGATGCTGTTGGCGCTGGCCGGCGCCGTGCTGGTGGTGGTAATTGCGTTGCTGCTGCCCGTCATCAAAATGAGCACGACGATTTAGTATAATTCGGGGATTCTTTAGCCACGGATAAAACACAGATTATGAAGAGGGGCGAACGGAGAATTGATTTTCAGGGTTCCTTCGCCCTGTTGTCCCTGGGCGCCTGCCTTGATCCGTGTTCGATCCGTGTTTCATCCGTGGCTAAAATGTCTTGTATTGGAAGGAGAAATTTCATGTCCCGCCGCCATCGACGCCGCGAGGCGTTTACGTTGATCGAAGTCCTGCTCGTGCTCGTGATCCTGGTCATTCTCGGGTCGCTGGTCGGCATTCAGATCCGCCGCGCGCAGAAGAAAGGCCTGGTCAACGCGGCCAAGTCGCAAGTCAGCATGTTCAAAACGCCGCTCGACATGTACCAGCTCGACCTGGGCCAGTACCCTTCTTCCTCGTCGGGCCTGGACGCCTTGCGACGCGCGCCGGGCGACGTGCAAGACACGAAGTGGGCCGGCCCCTACCTGGAAAAGGATGCGCCGCTCGATCCTTGGGGGCGCAAGTATCACTACGCCAATCCCGGCAAGCACAATACAGACGGCTACGATCTCTGGTCGAGCGGCCCCGACGGCGCCGACGGGACCGACGACGACGTCGGCAACTGGCAGTGACCGCCATGAGCCGCTCGCGTCAGGCATTCACGCTGCTGGAGATTCTGCTGGTGCTCGCCTTGCTGGCGATGCTGCTGGCGGTCGCCTGGCCGACGCTGAACCGCTCGCTCGAGACGCACCGCCTGAAGTACGCGGCCGATGCCGTACAAACCCGGCTTGCCCGGGCTCGCACCCGAGCGATGCTTACGGGAGAGATTTTCTCGTTTCGCTTTCAGCCCCAGACTGGCAACTTCCGCATCGAGCAGCAGTCGGACTACGGCGCCGCATTGGCCGCGGGCGGTACGACCGCGCCGCCCGCCTCCGGTTCGCCGGCGCCCAACTCGGCAGCGGTGTCATCAGCGCCCTCATCGGCCGCGGGCGGGAGCGGCGCCATGCAGGCCAACCGCGCGCCGACGGTTGAAGAGCAACTCCCCAATGGCATCGAATTCGTTTCCAACGAAGTGCAAACCGATACGAGAAGCAGCCTGGTCGCGGCCAACAACAGCTTCACCTCGATCACCGAGGTCCCCTGGTCGGAGCCGATCTTGTTCTATCCCGACGGCACGGCGACCGCCGCCAAAGTCTTGCTGCAAGGCCAACGAGGGCGGCGCATTTCGATCAGCCTGCGCAGCCTGACCGGCGGGGCCAAGGTCGGCGAGATTGAAGTCGCCGAGGGAGGCGGGCGATGATCGGTTGCCCGGGAAAAGAACGTCCGCTTGCTTCGTGCGCAAAGAACGTTTCACGCCGCGTCCCAGGAGAAATGCGAGCCAGGGGAAAGAAAGTCAAAATGCAAAATGCAAAATGCAAAACGAAAAGTTGGGAGTCATTTCCTGCCGTTTCAACTTTTGCATTTTGCGTTTTGCGTTTTGCATTTTGCATTTCCGCCTTCTCTGCCACGCCCCAATGGATAAGTCCTCGGTTGCGGCCGCGCGCCGCCGCCGGAAATCGGCGGCACGTTTACCGGAGCCAGCGCCACGCGCGTCGCCGCGGCGGCTTTTCGCTGCTCGAAGTGATTCTGGCCTTGGCCATTCTGGTCGCCGCCCTGGCCGTGCTGGGCGAACTGATCCGCTCCGGCGTTCGCAACGCACAGATGGCCCGCGATCTGTCGCGAGCCCAAGTGCTGTGCGAGACGAAACTGAGCGAAGTCTTCGCCGGCGTGATCCCGGCGGAAAAGACCAGTAACTCGGCGATCGCTGAAGCGCCTGGCTGGCAATACTCCATCGAGCGAGACGCCTCCGGCCCGTCAGGGCTGATCAAGGTCCATGTCACGGTGGAACAAGATGCGGCGCAGCAGCGCTACCCGGTGAAGTTCACGCTGGCGCAATGGATTCGAGACCCGACGATCACGGCGACCCAATGGAGTCCTCCGGTCAGCGCCGCTTCGCAGTCGGGCAGTTCCTCGCAGAGCGGCGCCTCATCCACGAGCCAGAGACAATGACGAAGACACAAGCGGCAAGAAAGGAGCGGGCCGCGAGCCCCGCGGCGAACCGACGCGTCTCGCGGTTGCGGCGTTGTTGCATGGCCCGGCGACGGCCGGTCCGGGCCGCCTTCACGCTGTTGGAAGTGATCCTCTCCCTGGCGCTGGCCGGATTGCTGCTGGGAGCTCTGACCTGGGCGATTCAACTCAACCTGAAAGCGACGACGAGCGGACGCAGCGACGTGGAGCGAGCGCAATTGGCGCGAGCGGCCCTGGATCGCATGGCCGCCGACATCCGCGGGGCCGTCTGGTATGACCCGATCGATCCCAATAGCCTGGTCGTCCCCCCGGCATCTTCGTCGCAAACCAGCGCGTCCTCATCCTCGGCCTTGCCAGGCACTTCTGGCAGTGGTTCCGGCAGCAGTAGCGGCGGGAGCGGGAGCGGGGGCGGAACGAGCAGCGGCGGCGTGGCCAGCGCCACGAAGGCGGAGTCGGCGGAATCGGCGACCGGCGCCGTCAGGGCA
>DASZUP010000038.1:0-11729 GCA_035547635.1 Pirellulales bacterium | reverse complement strand
GCGGCGGCGGACAAACGCGGAGAAGGGGAAAACGTTGTCGCGAGCCCCATTCTAGCTGACCAATCAGCGCTCCACCGGGACGAGCCCGGCGGTGACGAAGCGCAACAAAAGCTGGCAAAAAACTACAGCCCCTTCGAGCGTAGAAACGCTTCCTTTTGCGAAGCCCAATCGCACCCTTTAGACGCGGAACGCTTCCTCGATTTCCAGCAACCGATTGTATTTGGCCAGCCGCTCGCTGCGCTGAATCGAGCCGATCTTGATCAGTTCAGCGGCTGTGCCGACGGCCAGGTCGGCGATGGTCGCATCTTCCGTCTCGCCGCTGCGCGCCGAAACCACTCGGCCGTAACCGGCCGCCTCGGCAAGCTGCATGGTCCGTAGCGTCTCGCTCAGCGTGCCAATCTGGTTGACCTTGATCAGCACGCTGTTGGCGACTCCCAACTCGACTCCCTGTTGCACTCGCGCGGGATTGGTGGCGAACAGATCGTCGCCGACCAGCTTCACTCGACTGCCCAAACGGCGAGTCAGTTCCTGCCAGCCTTGCCAGTCTTCCTCCGCCAGGCCGTCTTCGATGCTGGTAATGGGAAACTCGTCAACCAGCGTCTCGAGTTGGTCGATCATCTCGGCGCTCGTCAGCCGAGCGTTGCCGGTGGCGTGCAGCCGGTAGCACTCGCCGTCGAAAAAATGACTGCTGGCCACGTCCAGGGCAATCGTCACGTCGTCGCCGGGCCGCAAATGCGCCGCCTCGATGGCGCGTACCACGACGGCCGCCGCATCGCGATTGCTAGGCAACCGGGGTCCATAGCCTCCTTCGTCGCCGACCAGCCAGCCCTCGTATCCTTGCTTGGCGAGCAGTTCCCCCAGCCGCCGCGATACGCGCACGATCCATTCCAAGCCGACGTGATACGCTGGCGCACCGACCGGCATGATCAAGAAGTCTTGAAAGTCGAGATTGCCGCCGGCGTGCAAGCCGCCCGAGATCATGTTGGTCATCGGCAGCGGCATGCGAGGCTCGGCCGTGCGGCTTGCTTGCGCATGTCCGGGCAGAGCCGGAAGCGACCGCCAGAGTTGGTTCAAATGCCGGTACAGCGGCACGTTTTCCGCCGCCGCTGCGACGTGCGCCGCGGCTAGCGAGACTCCCAGCAGCGCATTGGCGCCCAGTCGGGATTTTTGCGGCGTGCCGTCCAACTCGCAGAGCCTGGAGTCGATCGTCGCCTGGTCGCGAGGATCGAGCCCGACGATTGCAGGCGCCAGCGTTTCATTCACGTGCGCCACGGCTTTCAGCACGCCGCGGCCATCGTAGCGCCCTGGATCTCCGTCGCGCAACTCGCAAGCTTCGGCCGTTCCGGTGCTGGCCCCGGCCGGCACAATCGCTCTGCCTTTCGCCGCGCCGCAGTACGCTTCGACTTCAACCGTCGGATTTCCGCGGCTATCAAGCACTTCGCGGGCATGGATTCGGGAGATGGCGTTCAAGTTCGTAGTTCCTCATAGCATGGATCGTCAGCTCTGAATTGCTTGATTGTAAGTGGACCACAAGGCGGGATGAAGGCGGCGAATTCCGACTATCGCTGCTTGGCAGCTACGGAGTGGTTCGCTCACTGCTGCGGGGCCGGCGGACGGGCAACTTCGACAGGCACAGTTCGCAGCGCAAGCGGAAAGTTGCTTGCGCACAGGCGCGAGCGCTAGAGTTTGAGTCGAACGCGCGCATTCCGACTTCCGACCCCGCCCCCGCTCCCCGCTGGCTACGCTTCGCTCGCCTGCTCAATGACGCGCATCTTGCGCCAGCGCCCCTGAAGGAAGCGCAGCAGAAAGACGACGCCGAGCAGCCAGGCCCAGGCGGTGAGCGAAAGCCAGGCCCAGAGCAATCCATAGCCGAACAAACGGATGCCAACCCACGACATGCCGACCGGCACGCCGGACGCCGCAATGGTGACCAACAGCACGAACCGCGTGTCGCCGGCGCCTTTGATGGCCGCCGAAAAGACGATGCTCATGGCGTCGAACAGGCAGTAGCAGGCCACAAACCGCAGCAAGACGATCGTCAGCGTTCGCAGCTTTGCAAAGGCTTCGGCGCCCGACTCCGCTTCGTAAGCCTGCAACAGCCATTCGGGAGCCAGCACGTAAAGTGCGCCGACGGCGGCCATCAACGCCGCGGCGATAATGAACGCCGACCACGTCGAGCGCGCGGCCAGATCGGCGCGGTTCTCGCCCAGGTGCTGGCCGACCAGCGTGCCGGTGGCAATGCCGATGCCGTAGACCGGCATGAAGGCCAGGCTGTTCATGTTGAAGGCCAGGTTGGAAGCCGCCAACTCGTCCACGCCGAGTTGACCGACCATAAGCAGGTAGAAGTCGAAGGCGCCGACTTCGAAGCAATACTGCAATCCGTTCGGCGCGCCATACCACAGCAGCCGGCCGAACAACTGGCGATCGAACCGGCAGCCCGACAGCGTATGGTAAAGCCGCCGGAAGCCGGGCCGGAACCAGAGCGCCAAGTAGATGGCGGTGCGGCTCCAGACGGCGACTGTCGTGGCCCAGGCGGCCCCGGCCACTCCCATCTCGGGAAAGCCAAAGTGGCCGAAGATCCAGGCGTAGTCAAGCACGATGTTCAGCAGCGCCGCGAAGACGTCGACGAGCATCACGGTCCGCACGTCGCCGCGGCCGGTGAAAAACGAACTGAGCGCTGCGCAAACAACGACGAAGCCTTCGCCCCAACACACGGCCTGGTAATAGTCGGTTTCCAGCCGGGCGACGCTCGCCGCATGGCCAATCGACGAAAAAAACCAGGGGGCGAACGGAATAGTGGCCATCGCCAGCGGCACGCTGGCAAACCCCATGAACAACGCCTGCCAGACCACCGGACCGATGCGCTCCGGCCGTTCCGCGCCGTGGTACTGGGCGACAAACGTGTTGACGTAGCTGGCCGCGCCGAGGGGAAAACAGATGACCAGGAAGGCCATCATCCCCGCCGGCAAGGCCGCCGCCACCGCGTCGGCCGAGTACCTGACCAGGAATACCCGATCGGTAAAGATCATCAAGGTCCACGACAAGGTGGAAATGATGAGCGGCAAGGCCAGTTTGAGCACGTCCCGCAAGCCGGCCGGCCGGCGCCACCAGGTTTCGACGAGTCGCCACATGCAGGCACTATAGCGGTAGAGGGTAGTCCGCAGACAGGGGACGGGGAAAGGTCTCGAAGCGTAACCGCCGAATGCCGGCAAGCGGCGCAGCACACAACCGGCCCGCAATCGTTGCACGCGCCGGTCAAATCTTATGAGGACCACCACAGCCGGCGGAAGGTTCGCGCTGCGGCGGCGGCCCTTGTCTTCCAGGGCGAATTGGTCAGAATGCGTGGCGCCAAGGAAAAAAACGGCTCCGCTACGCTGTAGCGGAACCGCGTGAGACTTCCGGGCGCGCCGCCAAGGTTTTCGCAACGCTGACACGGGCCGAGCGCGACGGCGAGGCGAGTCTCGGAATCTTCACAGATTCCGCTAAGTGGTCATGGAGCGAGCTGAATGCGAATTGTGTTGTGTTACCCGGCGGAAAAGAAGCACCTCGACCAGATTGCCGCCGTGGTTCCCCACGCCGAATTGGTTGACGCGGGCCAGGAGCGAATCGCCGCGGAGATTCTCGAAGCCGACATCTACTGCGGCCATGCAAAGACGCACCCCGTCCCGTGGGATGAAGTCGTGCAGCGAGGCCGGTTGCGCTGGATTCAGTCTTCCGCCGCCGGCATGGATCATTGTCTGACGCCGTCGGTCGTGGCTTCGGACATCGTCGTGTCGAGCGCTTCCGGAGTGCTGGCCGATCAGGTGGCCGAGCAAACGCTGGCCTTGACGCTGGGCTTGCTGCGCAGCCTGCCGACGTTCTTTCGGGCCCAGCAGCAGAAGGAGTTCATTCGGCGGCCGACGCGGGATCTGCACCGCGCGACCGTCGGCATCGTCGGTTTCGGCGGCAATGGCCGGCGGTTGGCCGAAGTGCTGCAAGCATTCAACACGCGAATCCTGGCTACCGACATGTTTCCTGCGGACAAACCGCCGCACGTCGAGACGTTGTGGCCCGCGGACCGCTTGCACGACTTGCTGGCCGCATCTGATATCGTGATCCTGGCCGCTCCGTTGACGGCGACCACGCGCGGCATGATCGACGCAGCCGCGCTGGCCCGCATGAAACCCGGCGCGTTGCTGATCAACGTGGCTCGCGGACCGCTGATCGTGGAAAGCGAGCTGGTCGAAGCGCTGCAATCGGGCCGCCTGGCCGGCGCCGGCCTGGATGTGACCGAACAGGAGCCGCTGCCAGCAGCGAGCCCGCTGTGGAATCTGCCCAACGTTATCATTACCCCTCACGTCGGCGGACAGAGCGGCGCCCGAATTGATGACATGACCAACTTCTTCTGCGAGAACCTGCGGCGCTGGCTATCGGGCGACCCGCTTTTGAACCTGATCGACAAACAACTCGGTTTTCCTATCTGGGGCGGGGGATCGCACTGGACGCAGGCGGCTCGCGGAGCTTAAGATAAGGCTCAAATTAACAAATCTTCGAGAATTGCATCTCTGAGTTACACGGGTCAGCGGCGGAGAGTTGAGCCATGGCGACGACGACGTTCTTGGAGGGCTCTCATACCTTGACATACAACGGCCACCCGGCCGTTCGTTGTCCGGCCGAGTTGACCCAGCGCTACGATGCCCTGCTAACTGAGCAACGGCTGAACTGGACCGAGCACCTGCATCTGGAAAAGCTGCTCGGCTCCGGCGGCCAGGGCGTCGTGTATTTGAGCCGCCGCCGCGGGACTGACAGCTTCACGCTGCCGGTTGCCCTGAAAATCTTCTCGCCTTCGGCCTACGATGACGCGCACAGCTACGAGTCCGCCATGGGGCGCATCGCGCACGTCGCGGCGCGCGTCGCCCAGATTCAGCAGGATAACCTGCTCGACGTCCATAATTTCGTCGACCGCAACCGCATCCGCATCATGGAGATGGAATGGGTCGACGGGTACGATCTCAGCCGGCTGCTGACCCAGCCGGTGCTGGAGCACGTCCGCAACCGGGTCAGCAACCGCCGCTGGGAATATATCAATAACGTGATCATCACCGCGGGCCGCGTGCAGCCTCGGCTCAAGCCGGGCATCGCCATCGCCGTGCTCCGCGAATGCCTGGCCGCGCTGGCCGCACTGCACCGCGAGGGCATCGTCCACGGAGACATCAAGCCCTCCAACATCATGCTCAAGCGGACGGGCAACGCCAAAATCATCGACATCGGTTCCGCCTTCGAGGTCGAAGACGCTCCGCAGCGCCGCAGTTGCACGCCGACCTACGCCGCGCCGGAAGTGCTGGAGAACGTCGGCTCGTCGCCGCGCAGCGACTTGTGCAGCATGGGCTACGTGTTGATCGAGATGCTCTCCGGCGCGCCTCCGTTTCCCGGCCAGCTCAATTACCGCGAGTTGATGGAGGCCAAGCGCACGCTCGTGCAGCGCCTGCCCGAGCGGTTACCGATGGAGGTCGTCTGCAACGAACTGCTGATGAACCTGATCCGGAGCTTGATCGCGCCCGATCCGATGTGCCGGTTCCCCAGCGCCGAAGCGGCCGATCTCGTCAAAGAGAACGGCGCCGCCAGCTTCCATCGCCAATTGGTCAAAGGCGACCTGGCCAGCGAATACGAAAATGAGATTCGGCTCTGGCTGGAAGAGCTGGAGTGAAATAGTGGCAACGCGTGGGCCTCGAGCGTAGCGAAATCTGTGAAGATTCCGAGGCAGGCCCCGCTCGCAAGCGTTGGCAAAATGTTGCCAGCACGCCCGGAAGTCTCACGACTTCCGCTACAGGGTAGCGGAATCTGTGAAGATTCCGAGGCTCGGGGCGTTGGCAAAATCTTACGAAGGCCCGGAAGGCTCACGCTGTTCCGCTACATGTTAGGTCGTCTTGCGCACGATCCAATCGGCCAGGCGCGGCGAGAGCTGCATGAGCACGAACAGCAGCCGCGCGGCTGGCGGAAAGATGAGTTCGCCGCGGCGGCGTTCGCAGGCCCGCAGAATATCCGCGGCCACTTTCTCCGGACGCAAACTGCGCGTCTTGACGCCGGCGCCCGGCTTCAGAGCGCTGGCGGGCAGGCCGCCCTGCTCTGCCCCGCGCGCCTCGCGACCGTTGGCGTCGCGCGGTTCATCGCGGGCGATCGGTCCGGGGCACGCCAGCAACACGTGCAATCCTTGCGGGCCTAATTCCAACCGCAACTGCTGCGAGTATGCCGCCACGGCAAACTTCGTGGCCGGATAGGCGCCGACCCACCGCGCCGCCGACTTCGCGGCCAGCGAGCCGATATTCACCAGATGGCCGCGGTTGGCCAGCAATTGGGGCGCTGCGGCCCGAGTGCAACGCACCAGACCGATCAAGTTCAACTCCATCAGTTGCTGAAAATCTTCGGGCGTGGTCTCCAGAATCGACCGCCGCATGGAGCGGCCGGCGTTGTTGACAAGCGCATCAAGCCGGCCGAAGCGCTCGATCGTGCGCGCAAACAACGCCTCGACGTCTTCCTGGCAAGTGACGTCGGCGGGCACGGCCAGCGTTTCGCCGCCGCGGCCGGCGATCCGTTCCGCGGCCTGTTGCAGCGGTTCGACGCCGCGGGCCGCCATCACAACCTTGGCGCCCCGGGCGGCCAGCGCATCGGCGATGGCGAACCCCAGGCCGCTCGAAGCGCCCGTCACCACCGCCGTCTTGCCTTGCCAATAGCTCATCGAACCCGCACGCTGCAGTTACCAGGAATTCGGCCCATTTTAGAGATCGAACCCGTTTGCACAACGCGTCGGAAGAATTCACAGCGGCTTGATATCGAACCGACTCTCAATGCAGACCCGAAACGTCAGCGAGACTCGCCCTGGGCTTTCGATGTCGCAGCATCGCGCGCATCGAGCGGGCGAAAGCGGTGGACCTCCCAGGCAATCTCCAGCGGCGTGCCCATCACGATCCGCTGATACTTTCGGGGAAAACCGTAGCGCCCGTCGAATTTGGCTCGCTGCACGACCTGCGTTCCGGGCGGCGAGCCGAACGGACCCTCCGGATCGTCCGCCAGCTCCAGTTCCTGGTGCAAGGTGTCAAACAGTCCGGGCACGGTCCAGACATCCCACATGCCGCGACGCGGAGCGACGCCGTTTCGCGTCAAGGCGACGGGCTCGCCCTGGCGAACTTCAACGTGAAAGCTGCCTGGCTGACGCCCCGACACCTTCACGTCCATGTCGTAATTCTCAAGTCCCGCGGTCTGCCAGCGCCGTTCCGCCTGGTCCAACTCGGCGGTCGTCAACGGGGGCAGCCGGTTCCGCGCCAGCAGCGTAGCGGCCAGAAATACCGTGCCGCCAAGCACGCCCGCAAGCCCCAGGGCGCGAGCGATACGGGCCCTCAGACGGCTTCGCCTTCGCCGCGTCGGCGGCGATTCGCCCGCCTCGCTTTTGTTGCCTGGCGACCGAGCGCGACCGTTTCGGCCTGACGGCGGGGCGTAGTTATCTTCGTCCAAGCGACACCCCATTCACTTTCTGAATCTGATGGCTGGCACGGCAAGCCTGCGCAAGCTTACAAGCATGGATATTCGACTTCTTATGCGTTGCTTGGGCACGAAACGTAGAGAGCTGTTTGCCGGGCGAAAGCCGCGCGGTGGAAGCTGAAAAAAACGTCAGGTTGATGAAGATCGCGTGAGTTGTGCGAAGTCCCCTGGCCAGTCGGAAGCGTGAAAAGTACATTGATGCGAGTTTCAGGGGCCAAGCGGGCGTGCGTTCCACTTCGCATCCACCCGGACGCAAGGAACGCGCCGCCCGCAGACCAGGAGCGAGCAGGACTTGCGCCGGACCGTTGGGCCGGTTCAGCACTCGATTCATCCTATCAGGTCGTTCCACGCGGCGGCAGCCACGCTCCCTCCAGGAGACGCAACGGCTCGACCGTCGCGGACAACGACTTCGGCGGCAGCGCTTGCACGCTGCCGTGGGTGCTGACTTTGCCCCGAGCAAGGCGCCGTCCAAGCTAGCCTTCATCTTCAGATCACGGATGGAAATCTCGATGCCGAATTCCCGAACGGGCGCCAGCCGAGTCCGAACCAAGATCGTCGCCACCGTGGGGCCGGCATGCCAGGGCGAGGAAAAGCTCACCGCGCTGGTTGAGGCGGGCGTCGACGTGTTCCGCCTGAATATGGCGCATGGCGAGTTGCCGGAGCATCAGGCCACGCTCCAAACCATCCGGCGCGTGAGCCGCAAACTGTGGCGTCCGCTCGGCGTGCTGGCTGATCTAGCCGGACCGAAGATCCGCCTGGGCGAGTTGTGCGGCGGCCAGCAGGAGTGCGTTGAAGGGAGCGAGCTGCGGCTGGTGCGCGGCGCCGTCTCGCCGGAGCCCGGCATTCTGGTCAGCGAGTACGAACAACTGATGGACGAGTTGTCGCAGGGCGACCGGGTGGTGCTGGCCGACGGCGCCGTCAGCCTCTGCGTGGAAGAGTGCTGCGGGCAGTACATCCGGTTCCGCGTGGTCCAATCGGGACTTGTCCGCAGCCGGCAGGGAATCAACTTGCCGGGCGTCAAGGTGGGTCTGCCGGCCATGAGCGAGGAGGACCGCGCGCACGCCGTCTGGGCGGCCCAGAACGGCGTCGACTTCGTCGGCCTGAGTTTCGTCCGGGCGCCGGACGAGGTCCGCGAGTTGAAGGCCCTGCTGCGTTCGCACAATTCCAAGGCGCTGGTGATCGCCAAGATCGAAAAGCAGGAGGCGCTTGACCGGCTCGACGAGATCGTGGGCGCCAGCGACGGCGTGATGGTGGCTCGCGGCGACTTGGGCGTCGAAATCGACGTCGCCGCCATGCCCGTGGCCCAGAAACGCATTGTGAATGCCTGCAATCACCATCAGAAGCCGGTGATCATCGCCACGCAAATGCTCGACAGCATGCAGCACTCGCGGCATCCGACGCGCGCCGAGGTCACCGACGTCGCCAACGCCATTCTCGATGGCTGCGACGCGTGCATGCTTTCCGGGGAAACGGCCATGGGCGAATTCCCGGTGCAGGCCGTGGAAATGATGAACCGGATTGCGATGGCCACGGAACCGCTGTTGCGAGACCGGCCGCCGCAAGAAGCCAACCACGTCCAGGTGGAAGACCTGCACCAGGTGACGCAGGCCGTCGTCTACGGCGTGCAGTTCATCGCCCAGCAGCTCGACGCGCGGTTGGTGGTGGTCGCCACGCACAGCGGCGCCACGGCGCTGGCCTTATCGAAGCTGCGCAGCCACGTGCCGGTGGTCGCCGTCTGCGAGTCCGAGGCCGTCTCCCAGCAAATGTGCCTGTACTGGGGCGTCACCCCGTTAATCGGCGCCCCTACCCGGCAAAGCGATCAGTTGATCAAGTTCATCGAGGGCTGGGGGTTGCGCGACGGCTGCCTGTCGCCCGGCGACCACCTGGTGCTGGTCAGCGGCATCGGCCTGGTGGCCATGGGCCATAACATGCTGGTCGTACACGAGGTGGTGGGGAAGTAGTCCAAGGTCCAAGTTAACGATCGTTTGGGACTTTGGACTTTTTGATTTTGAACCTGGTTATTGCCAGCTGGCGGGCGAAGGATCAAAATGATGGCCCGCTAAGTCTGCGAGTTGCATTCCTTCCTCCTGGCACATTAATTTACTGAGTTCCCATGCCTAGCTGCGTTCTTGCCTATTCGGGCGGTCTCGATACTTCGGTGATTTTGGGTTGGCTTCAAGACGAAGGTTACGAAGTACACGCCGTTTACGTCGATTTGGGCCAACCCTGCGAGGACCGCGAGGCCATTCTTGAGAAGGCGCGGCAATGCGGGGCCAAGTCAGCCAAGATCGTCGACGTGCAGGACGAGCTCTGTCGCGACTTCGCCTTTCCCGTGCTGCAATGGCAGGCCAAGTACGAGGGCATTTACCTGCTGGGCACCTCGATCGCCCGTCCGCTGATCTCGAAGGTCTGCTTGCAGGCGGCGCGCGAGGTCGGCGCCGACGCCTTCGCGCACGGCGCCACGGGCAAAGGGAACGACCAGTGCCGCTTTCAACTGGCGGCCGAGGCCTTGGACCCCGCCGTCGAAGTGATCGCCCCGTGGCGGCGAGAGGCGTTTCGCAAGCTGTTTGCCGGCCGTAGCGAAATGATCGCCTACTGCGAGAAGAAGAAGATTCCGGTCAAGGCGTCGGTTGCCAAGCCGTACAGTTCCGACGAAAACTGCCTGCACATCAGTTATGAGGCGGGCAAACTCGAGGATTTGACCGTCAACGGCGTCGAGCTGGTCGACTTCGGCATGACCGTCTCGCCCCAGCAGGCGCCGGACAAGATTGAGTCCGTCACGATCGCATTCGAGTCGGGCGTTCCGGTATCGGTCAATGGCAAGCGGCTAGGCGCCATCCAGCTGGTCAAGGAACTTAATAAGATCGGCGGCCGCAACGGCATCGGTCGGATTGACGTGGTTGAGAACCGCTTCGTAGGCATGAAAAGCCGCGGCGTGTACGAAGCGCCCGGCATGACCATTCTGTACGACGCCCACCGGGTGGTCGAGCAACTCACGCTCGACCGCGATCTGACGCATCTGCGAGACCGGCTGGCGCCGGAAGTCGCGGAGATGGTCTATTACGGATTCTGGTATCATGCCAAAATGGACGCCTTGCTGGCCTTCATTCGCGAAGCGCAACGCCCCGTCACCGGCGAAGTGACGCTGAACCTGTACAAGGGCAACCTGATGGTCGCCAGCCGCAGCAGCCCGCGCAGCCTGTACGACGAAGGCATCGCCAGCATGGAAGGCGGCGGCTCCTATAACCAGACCGACGCCGAGGGCTTCTTGCGAATCCAGGGTCTGCCCGGCCGGGTGCAAGGCAGGATCAATCGACGCACATATTGAGACGCGTTGAAGCGCCACGCGCATTTGAAAGTTTCCGTTGACGACTGAGTACGGTATCCGCCTCCCAGGCCCGCGAGCGAGCCGCCAAGATACAGGTCCAATGCGTACGCTGCGGCAGGCAGTTCAAAATTCCGATTGATCCGCTTCATTCTTCCAGCCCCCGCAGGAACGCTTCATGCACGCCTGGCACGACATCTATCTCGATGACGAGGTCATCGAAAAATCATTTCCCGTAGTCATTGAGGTGCCCGCGGGCAGCAAGAACAAGTACGAGCTTGATAAGAACACCGGCTTTTTGCGGCTGGATCGCGTGCTTTACAGCTCGGTCCACTACCCGGCCAACTACGGCTTCATTCCCCGCACCTTCTGCGACGACGGCGACCCGCTCGACGCGCTGGTGCTCGGCCAGGAGCCGGTCCATCCTTTGACGATCGTCGATTCGCGGGCCATCGGCGTGATGCGGATGCGAGACGACAAAGGCATTGACGACAAGGTGATTGCCGTCAGCATCCACGATCCGGCGGTCACGCAGTACCGCGATCATACGCAACTGCCGGAACACACGTTGCGTGAGGTGAAGCGTTTCTTCCAGGACTACAAAGTGCTGGAACACAAGGAAGTGGTGATCGACGATTTCATGGGGCCGACCGACGCGATCCGGATCATCGAAGAAGCGCTCGACATGTACCGCAAGCTGCGCCGCGGCGAACTGCGAGCTTGAGCTGATGGCACGCTGGCCCTATCGCACCTGGACCTGGGTCTTCACGTACGGCACGATCTTCGTGCTGTTTCCGCTCTGCTGCGTGCTGGCGTACGCCTGGGTGCGCGGCTGGCGCTTGTGGCCCTGGTAATTCAACGCCAAGGCCCTGGCAAAAGAAACGGCCCC
>DASZUP010000037.1:0-7837 GCA_035547635.1 Pirellulales bacterium | reverse complement strand
CTGTCGCTGACCTCTTCCGCCTGGCGTAGAGCTCGCAGCGCGTTGGCGCCCAGAATCTTTCGAATCTGGGCCTCCTGATAGCCGCGGTTCAAAAGTTCCTGCGTGATGTACGGATAGCAGGAAACGTCTTCGAGCTGTGCGGGGGTCATCGAGACGCCGTCGAAATCGGAACCGAGTCCCACGTGATCGATGCCGGCGATCTTGACGACGTGATCGATATGGTCGACGACCGTGTGCACCGTGCCGGGCGACATGGGGTGTTCCTGCCGCCAGCGCTTCATCGCCGCTTCGACCGCCTGCTTGTCGTTGTTGAACTCGGCGTTGAACTTTCGCCGCACGGCGAACATGTCGGCCATCATCCGAGCCGAGCCAGGCTCGACAAAGCCGGAGAAGAAGTTCACCATCACCACGCCGCCGTTCTTGGCGAGCAGTTTGAGCACGTCGTCCGGCACATTGCGGGCATGTTGCGCAACGGCATAGGCCGAAGAGTGCGAAGCGATCACCGGCGCCCGCGAGACCCGCAAGGCGTCTTTCATTGTCTCGGGAGAAACGTGCGAGATGTCCACCAGCATGCCCAGCCGATTCATCTCCCGGACGACTTCTTCGCCGAACGGGCTCAAGCCGCCGTGCTTCGCTTCGTCGGTGGCGGCGTCGGCCCAGGAAAGCGTGTCGCTGTGCGTGAGCGTCATGTAGCGGGCGCCGAGCCGGTAGAGCTGCCGCAGCGCGCCGATCGAATCCTGGATGGAATGCCCGCCTTCAACGCCGATCAACGAGGCGATCTTGCCTTGGCCGCGGATCCGCTCCACGTCGTCGGCCGTCAGCGCCAGTTCGAAGACGTCCGGATAGCGGGCAACGATCTGGTTGACCAGGTCGATCTGCTCCAGCGTGTCGCGCAAAGCCGTACCTGCTTGCATCGTTTCCGCCGGCACGTACACCGACCAGAACTGTCCGCCGACATTTCCTTGCCGCAAGCGGGGAATGTCCGTCTGCAACTTGTCCGGGGAGTGAAGTTGCGTGATGTCGCACTTATCGAGCGACGAGCCGAAGTCGGTCCGCAGCCGCCAAGGCAAATCGTTGTGGCCGTCGATCAGCAGCGCGGAACGATGGATGCGAAGCGCGTCTTCCGAAAGCTGAATCGGCGTCGGAGCAGAGCGATTGGTCTCCGGTTCAGCGCCCTGGGCGGCGCCGAAAGCGCCGCCGACAAGCACCAACGCCCAAGCGGCGCAGGCGCCTCGCAAGATTTCCACTCGCAAACAAGTCCGCGACGCATTCAAGCCGGGCCGCCGCATGCGGAGCGCGCCGGCACGAAGGCCCGCGCTTATGCAACTGGAAACCCAACGCATCAGCCGCTGCGGCAAGGAGTGCATGCTTCGCTCCGGTATGAGAACTCGCGTTTAGAAGCCTTCAACATGGCGTCTGACGAGGACCGAAGCAAGCGCGTCGACAAAGCAAGTTGCCTGCGCCGTGGCGCCGAAAGCGGCCGACAACCCGACGAATTTGGCCGACGAACTGCAATACCCGACGCCAGGCTTTTGGGCGGGTTGGAAAAGAAACGGCCGCACGGCGAGCGGCCGGCGTTACCGGCCGTTAGCCGTATTCATGATCACGGGCGGCGCCGAGCTACGGCCGATGACAGCGTCGTCCGGGCCGATGCCGGCGCCGACAATGCCGTGGGTGTTGACGTAAATATGATCGTCGCACTCTCTCAGCCGGCACGACTTCAAGAAGCCGACGTGCATATCTTCAAATAACACGTTCTGGCCACAGGCGCCATGATTCCCGCTGCGGCCGGAGATCTCGTCATCCGGCGCATCGGCCATCAAGGCGAAATGGCTGCGGCCGCGATTGCGGTGGCCATGATAGCCGCCATTGAGCACATAGCCGAGCGTATAGCCATAGCTCCCTCCCAGCCGGCAAAGCAACCCGGGGAGTCGCTTGGCCGGCGCCGCCTCGACTTCTTCCATCGTCGGCAAATTGTAATCGCGTTGCTGGGCCAGCGGAGACTCGGGGCAGATCAAATGGGCCGCGTCTTCCAAAAAACCGGCTTCTCGCAGCATCGGCGCGTAGGCGCCGGCGACGGCCAGTTTGCCTTGCTGCGGCACCAGGGGGAAATAGCCCTTATGCGATTGGCTGTAGTGCGTCAGCGCCGTTCCGATCTCGCGGAGATTGTTCTGGCAGGCCGTCAGGCGAGCCTTGAACTGGCTGTGGGAGATGGCGGGAAAGACCAGCAGGCTGGCGGCGATGCAGATGCCGCCGGCAACCAGCAAGTCTTGCAGCCGCCAACTTCCGGCCGGAACCAGATCGGCCGCCGGTTGCGGCGGTTGCCCGGCGCGAGCCGCGACAAAGTTGCACGTGCGGGCGGCAAGCCCGGCCGGCGGATCGTAGTCCTCGTGTTCGTCATCCGCGGCCAGCGGAGCCACCTTGTCTCGCAGCCGCATCAGATCTTCCTGCAAGGCCGGATCTTCCGCCAATCGGGCCTCGACCATTTCGTGTTCCGTCGGCTCAAGTGCTCCCAGCAGATAGCCGAGCAACTGCTCACGCATGGGCTACTTCTCTCCGGTTAAGCGAGCGCTATTCCACGCTTCGTTAAGCTTCAAAATAGCGGTGTGCAAGCGGCTCTTCACGGTGCCGACCGGAACATCCAGTACCTCGGCGGCCTCGCGATACTTGAGCCCTTGGTAATAAATCAGATTCACGGCGTTGAACAACTGTTCCGGCAATTCGCGGATGGCCTTTCGCACCCACTCTTGTCGCTCTTCAGCTTCCAACTGGTCCACCGGACCGGTTTCTTTGCTCACCAGCAACTCGATCAACGATCCCAGATCGCTTTCGTTGTCGCGGGTGTTGCGCCGATCCAGGCTCACCAGCCGATGCCGCTTGTTGCGGCGCTGGGCGTCGATGGCCTGATTCGTCGCAATCGTATACAACCACGGCCGGAACTTGCGACCCTCCTCATACTGGTCGCATTTCAAATGCACCTGCAGAAACGTCGCCTGAAACGCGTCTTCGGCCATCGCCCCATCGCCGAGATAACGCCTCAGGTAGCTGTACAGCTCTCGCTCGTACCGGCGCACCAACGCCGCAAATGCCTGACGGTCGCCCGTCCGACAATACGTCGTCAACAGTTCTTCGTCGGTTGATTCCAACCAGGCGGAGCCTTTACGGGCAAGAACACGCTTCTTTTCGATCGTCTCGCTCATGGTTCTATACGAGTCCTACGTCCAAGTGTTCATCGGCTCGGGAAAAATGGCGCAGCAACTTTCCCTTTGCCGACGTAAACTCTTGTCCGTTAATGAAGTATAAGCGAAGCCGTGAATCGCTTCGACCGGATCGTAAAACTCGGAGTCGGCATGTCAATCTGACAGCTGGACGCCGAACTTCTCGCTTTCACGACTTACCCCTTTGCAACTCGCGTGCCTGGATGAGCGCCGACCAAGAAAAACGATATGGCTGGGCCGCCGCGGGCGACGTCAACGCCTTTTTTGGCTTGATGTTGGATAACGTCGCCGATTTGGTTCTGATGGTCGGACTGATGAGTTCGGCCTTCGGATTTCCTGCAACTTTTGCTCTGCGTTACATGGTGCCGGGTACAGCGGTCGGAGTGCTTGTCGGGGATCTGATATTCACCTGGATGGCCTTTCGACTGGCCCGAAAAACCGGACGCAACGATATAACCGCCATGCCTTTAGGCCTGGATACTCCAAGCACTTTTGGAATGGTGTTCTTCGTTTTAGGGCCTGCTTTTCAAGCCGCAAAGGCTGCCGGCATGGAACCGCACGCCGCGGCACAACATACTTGGCAGATTGGCATTTGCGCCATCGTCGCCAGCGGCGTATTTAAGCTATTTTGCGCACTCGGCGCGGGTTGGATCCGCCGCGTCGTGCCGCGCGCAGGACTGCTAGGTTCTCTGGCCGCGATCGCCCTGGTCCTCATTAGCTTCCTGCCGCTGATTGAGATACTCCATCATCCTGTTGCAGGATTCGTCTCACTCGGAATCATTTTGACGACACTTGTGGCCCGAATTGACCTGCCCGGCAAGCTCCCGGGAGCGCTCGGCGCCCTGCTGGTTGGGGGAATCGTCTTTTACCTCATGCAGTTCTTCGGCTTCAGCCAGGCGGAAAACCTGCCGCTGCGCCCGGCCGACGCCTTGCTGCCGCGCGAATGGCTCCAAACTTTTGACTTTGGTTGGGCCGCCGCCTGGCGAGATTCGCTTCGTTATCTGCCGGTAGTGATCCCGTTTGCCCTGGCGACAGTTGTCGGCGGCATCGATTGCACCGAAAGCGCGGCTGCCGCGGGCGATGAGTTTTCGACCGAGCAAGTCATTGCGGTTGAAGCCCTGGCTACGCTCGTCGCCGGGTTTTGCGGCGGCGTCATCCAGACCACGCCTTACATCGGCCACCCGGCCTACAAGACCATGGGGGGCCGCGCCGCCTACACGCTGGCGACCGCGCTGTTCATCGGCAGCGCCGGCCTGCTGGGCTATTTCGGTTACCTTTACGCGGCCATTCCCAAGGCGGCCGTGTTTCCAATCTTGATCTTCGTGGGCTTGGAAATCACGGCCCAAAGCTTTCATGCCACGCCCCGGCGCCACTATCCGGCCGTCGCCATGGCCTGCGCACCGGCGCTGGCCTCGCTGGTCGTGATTTATGCCGACCAGGCGCTAGGCGCGGCGCAGCTTTCCATCGAAGCTCTCGAACAACAACCGGCAACGGCGCTATTGGCCAAGAATCTCCTGACGTTACGAATTCTTTCCGGCGGGTTCATCGTGACGAGCCTGCTCTGGGCGTCCGCCGTCGCCATGCTGGTCGACCGCCGTCTGCGAGCAGCCGCAGCATTTATTGCTACGGGCGCCGTGGCGACGCTGTTCGGCGTGATTCACTCGCCGCTGCCCGGCAGCCCCTTGGCCTTGCCCTGGGACTTGCCTCAGGTATTACCCAAATCGGCCGCCGGTCAAACGCCGCTGGCCATCGCCTCGGGCTATGGTCTGCTAGCCGTCATTTTGTTCGTCTGGAGCTTTGGGGTTCGCTCGCCGGACACAACCACGGCTGACGCCGGCGCCGCCGATTGACGATTGACGATTGACCGACGTAGCGGAAGCTGTGAAGCTTCCGATGGGCAGCGATCACGCCGTGGCGCGTTGGGGTTTGAGAATCTTGTAAGGCGCCCGGAAGTCTCACGACTTCCGCTACAAGCACGTAGCGGAAGCTGTGAAGCTTCCGATGGGCCGCGATTAAGCCGCCGCGTCGCGTTCGGGTTTGAGAATCTTGTAAGGCGCCCGGAAGTCTCACGACTTCCGCTACATGCAGGTCATCGTCAGGAGTTCGTCATGTTGTCTCGCGTGTTGGAACCGGAAGTCATGGAAAGTCCGCAAGAAGCGGCCGATTACGACTCCATGGACCACCAGGCGGTGAACAGCGCATTCGTTGAAGACTTCCTGGCAGCGGCGCGAACGGCAGGGCCTTCACTGACAGGAGCGGCGAACCAGATTCTCGACCTCGGCACGGGTACGGCGCAGATTCCCATCGAGCTCAACCGCCGCTCGCCTGAGACGCGCGTGCTGGCGATCGATCTGGCCGCCAGCATGTTGGAGTTGGCGCGGCGAAATGTCGAAGCCGCCGGCTTCAGCGAGACGATCGCACTCGAACAGGTCGACGCCAAAGGGCTGCCCTTCGACGCGGGAACCTTTGCGGCCGTGATCTCCAACAGCATCGTGCACCATATTCCCGAACCGGCCCGAACGCTGGCCGAAGCTTGCCGCGTGGTCCGTCCCGGCGGGCTGCTCTTCTTCCGCGATTTGCTCCGGCCGCGAGATGACGCGGAAGTGGCGCTCTTGGTCTCCGCCTACGCGGGCTCGGCCAATGCGCATCAACGCCAGCTCTTCGAAGCCTCGTTGCGAGCGGCGCTCAGCCTGCAGGAGATGCGCGAACTAGTGGACCGCTTGGGTTTTAATCCGTCCGGCGTGAAGCAGACGACCGATCGTCACTGGACCTGGACGGCGCAGCGGCAGCCGTGAATGCTGCGGATTGATTCGAGTGCGCGTCACGGAAACCTTGCGGACTCCGCGGCGTGGTCACGGCAAACCGATGAATTGGCCCGCGAAAGCCGCCCCGGCCAGCAGCACGACGAGGGCGACTTTGCGACCGCTCATCATCGCGGAGGCGAGCAGCAGCAAACCGGCGAGACCCGCGCTGAACGATCCGAAGGGGCGGACGAGCCACCCGGGCGCTAGCGGTAAGGCCAGCGGCTTGCGCGACTTGCCGGCGCCGTCCAGCTTGGCTTTCAAATCGGCCAGCTTGACGTCCGGCTTGAGCTTCTGCAGCTTGGAAAGGTCCGGCAGCTTCTCTTTAAGCTGCTCGACGTCCGTCAGTTTCTTGAAGTCCTGCGACTCGACGGCCTTGGTCGCTTCAGTCTTGAGCGCTTTCAAGTTGCGCTCTGTAAGCATGCCGTTCTGGTGCATCCACAGCAGGCTGCCAGTCAGCAATAAGGCGCCCGCGGCAAATCGCATCTTGCCGCCGACCAGTCCGGCAACCCACGCCGACGCCGAAGAACCGCTCTCCTCCGGCGCGGCCTGCACGGGCGCCTTGCGCGTTCGGGCGGCTTTCGAAACCAATGCGGCGGCGGCTTGCTCCGCCTTGCGGCGAGCTTGTGCGGCGTCGAGCCCGGCGGCCTGAAAGCCCTTCTCTTCGACGGCTTGCAAGTGCTTGCGTTCCCGGCGCTGGCGGCGAGCCTCTTGCCGTGCGTCGATCCAACGGATCAGCGGGTCGCGCCAGGCCCGATGACGAGGTCGAGCCGCGCCGCGCTCGCCTTGGCCCCAGCGCTCGCGGGCCGTGATCTTCGCTTCGTAGCCCAGCAGCGCCTCATAAAAGGCTTCCCACTGCTGGCCGCTGTACTTGCAGACGAAGTGCCGCAAAGCGTCTTCCTCGAGACCTTGCAAGCGCATCGACTTGAGCATCCGCTCCACTTGATCCAGCGGCTCGCGCCGATCGGCGGCTATCTTCCGGTCCAGGCCGAAGCTCACGCCCGCGGCGAGCAGCACCGCCAGGACGAGCACGCCCAGCCAGATCCACAGCCAGCCGAACATGGATAGCATGACCAGGAGCAATATGCCGCCGATCGCGGCCATGGCCCAGTCGCTCCAACTGGCGCCGAAAGCCAGTTGGCGGGCTTTGACAAACAGCGGAGTCTTTTGCGTGATGCCGTCCAACACAAAGTACGACGCCGCCGTCAGCACCGCCAGGCCCAGCGCGGCGCCGGCCCAGGCGGGCGAGACGAACACGAGCGCCAGCGCAGCCAGGCCCAACAGCGCGCCGCCGCCGAGCAGCAGTTTTGAACGGACTTGAGCGGCGGGGCAGGCGTTGAATTGGGCGACCGCCTGTTCCAGCGTTTCGGCGTGCTCTTCTCGCGGCGAGAACGGACCGGAGCTTTCCACGCCCAGGAATTGTTCCATCGCCTTGGCTGCTTCCAGCATCGATTGGTAGCGGTCCTCAGGCGCCTTGGCGACCATCTTCAGAATGATTTCGGAAAGCGCCTTGGGCACTCGCTTGACCACCACGTCCGGCGGCGGCACGGGTTCCGTGGCGTGCTTGGTCATGACCTCGGCGGCCGTCTTGCCGGCGAACGGCGCGCGGCCGGTGACCAGCGCGTAGAGCGTGCAGCCGAGCGAGTAAATATCGGCCCGGGCGTCGACGTGCGCAGCGTCGCGAGCTTGCTCCGGCGCCATGTAGGCGGGCGTGCCCATCGCCACGCCGACCATGGTGGCCACCGTCGGCGCCGACGGATTGACTTGCGACGGCTGTGCGGCCGCCGCCGCGCCGACCGCGGTCTTCTCCGGCGCGCC
>DASZUP010000036.1:0-2438 GCA_035547635.1 Pirellulales bacterium | reverse complement strand
CGGGTTGTTCAGATATTCAGGCTGGTTGACAATGCTGATTTGCACGCTCCGCTGGCTGGCGCCCGAGCGGAACTGCGACAAGTACAACGACAGCTCGGCCGCCGACGGCGCCCGCTGCAGGTACTGCTGGTAGAATCCGTCGATCAGGTTCGTGTAATACTCGTCGCTGCTGACGAAACCGAGCACGACTTGCTTCTGCGTCGCCTGGTTCTGATTGAGCAAGTTGACCCAGTACTGCAACCCTTGCGTGTCGGGAGTCCGGTTTAGTAGACGTTGGTACAGTTGGGTCACCCAGCCGGTGTTCGTGCCGCCGGCCGATTGGAAGAATTCGGGCGAGCTGATCATGCCCGCGATGACCTGTTCCGGTCCGCCGTAAACCTTCCACACCTGGTCTCGCCAGTAGGCCAGCCCCTGGGCGTCGGCCGGACGCAGCAAGAACTGCTGATAGTACTGGCTGATAATCGGGTCCAGCCGTTCGTTGCTCTCGAAGATTCCTTGGGCGATAGCGCCTGGCTGGGCGCCGTTGTGCAACTGGGTAGCCCAGTATTGCAAGCCGGAATCGTCGGGCGCCCGGTTCAAGACCTGCTGGTAGAACTTGTTGACGATCGAGGCCTCGTGCGACCAGATCGTGACGGTCGTCGGGCTGCTGTTCAATCCCGCGTCGGAGGCTCGATAGCTGAAGCGATCGAGTCCCTGGAAGCCGGCGCCCGGCGTGTAGCTGAACGAACCGTCGGCATTGAGCGTCACGCGGCCGTGGGTCGGCCCCGAAACGAGCACCGCCGTCATCACGCCGCCGACGTTCGGATCGGCGTCGTTGGCGAGCACGCCCGCCGCCACGGTCGCCGAGCTGACGCCGCTGTCGTTGACGATGTAGGTCTCGGGGTTCGCCGTCGGAGCGGCGCTGGCCGAGATCGTGAAGGTTTGCGGCGCCGACGTGTCCTGGCCGCCGTTGGCCGTGCCGCCGTTGTCTTTCAGCACCAGCGTGATCGTCGTCGAGCCGCTGGCGTTCGCGGCCAGCCGGAAGGTCAGGTTGCCGGTGATCGGATCGACGGCCGGCAGCGTGCTGAACAAGCCAGGGTTCGAGTCGCCGATGATGAGGAAGGTCAGCGTTTGAGTGGATTCGTTGGCCGCACCCGGCGAGATATTCTTCGCCCAGCCCGAGACAACCTGGGCCGTCGTCGTACCGGTCGCCAGGTGAATGTTCGGTCCGACCGTGAACGTCGGCGCCTGATTGACCTGGACCACATTGATGGTTTCGGTCGCCGGCTGCGAAGTCTGAGTGCCGTTGCCGACGACGAAGCCGAAGTGGTCGTACGGGCTGCCGAACTGGCCGGCGCTGGGCACGTAGATCACCTGGTTGTTGGGGTTCGTCACCGCGGTCGGAACCGCAGTGATCGCCGCGCCGCGAGTGAAACCGTCGGCTGTCTGGTACAACGTGCCGCCCGTCGGCAAGCTCGTGATGGTCGCCGACAGCGTGCCGCTGTTGCCGACCCCGTTGACGCCGCTGAGGGTAATTGTCGTCTGGCTTCCCTCATTCACGCTGACGGTGCCGCCCGTCGCCACCGGCGACGTGCTCTGCACGGTCACGTTGAACGTTTGCTTGAAAGAATTCACTCCGCCCGAAGCGACGTTGCCATTGTCGGTCACCGTGACGGTGATGGTCACGGTTCCCGCTTTGCCGACGATCGGCGTGAAGAACAGCAACCCGTTGGCGTTCGGGCTGGCGTAGCTGATGGTCGGATTCGGAATAATGCTCGGGTCGCTCGAGATCGCGCTAATCGTCATGACTTGCGACTCGTTGAGTCCGGCGGCGATGCCGGTCAGCGAGACGGAGTTCTGGCCCGAGTTGTCCAGCACCGTGAGGCTCGAAATGGGATCCAACGTCGGCGGATCGTCGATCGCCGTGACGGTGATGGTCGTCTGCTGCGCGGCGGAGGTCGCCGAACCGTTGCTGGCCGTGACTTTCAGCGTCGCTACGCCGAACACATCCGGATTGAGTTGGTAAGTCAGCGTTCCGTTGGAATCGATCGACGGCGGAATCGAGAACAACCCGCCGAAGGGAATCGGGTCGTTGTTGTAATCGGTGACGGTGAACGTCGTGGGGCCCGTGCCGCCCGAGCCGTTCGAGATGCCGAAGGCGAAGCCCGGCACGGAGATGAGATTCGGGTTGCTGCCGCCGGGGCTGCCGCCGCTGGCGATGACCGTGTTGTTTTCCAGCGCCGTGGTGCTGATCAGATGGAACGAAGGCGCCAACGGAACCGGCGTGACGCTGAGCGAGGCGGTCGCGCTGGCGGCGCTGTAGGCCGTCTTTCCGCCCGTGGCGCCCGCCACCGTCAAGTTGACGCGGCTTCCGGCCGCAATCTGGTCGGTCTGATCCCAAGCCTGGAACGTCAAAGTGACATTGCCGGTGAAATTCTGGTTGGGCAGGAAGCGAATCA
>DASZUP010000035.1:0-14422 GCA_035547635.1 Pirellulales bacterium | reverse complement strand
CTTAAATAAGCAAACCGGGCCAGCCTGAAACAGGCTGGCCCGGCGCTAAACGTTGCTCGTACGATCAGGCGATTACCAGTTGTACTGGCCGCGAAGGACGAGGCCGTCGAAGGTGATCGCGTTGCCTACGTTGACGTAGTTGTTCGTCTGCACGGCCTGGATGTAGTTGGCAGTCGAGACCGTGTTGAACCAACTGGCGAAGTAATAACCGCCCCTGAGTTGGAAGCGGCCGTTGCGGCTCTGCCAACCGGCGCCCAGTTCGAACTCCAGCATCGGCACGGTCCGGAAGTCCTTCCAACTGGTCCACACCTGCGTCTGCTGGAAGTTGTTGACCTGCAGGAAATCCGAGCGGAAATTGCCGACCAGGATATCCGCAAAGCCCTTGCCGTAGATCAAGAATCCGCGGTTGTACGCTTTGCGTTGTCCCAACAGGCCGACGCGGGCGCCGCCGCCGTCGAAGTTGATGTTCGTCCCCATGTTCGTGGAACCTGGACCGATCGGCTGCGATTCGCGGAACAACTGAGTCAAGTGCGCGTAACGCGTGCCGACCGAGTAGTTCAAGAACCAGTTCGATCCGCCCGCAATCAGACGGCGGTAATCGAAGTCAACCAATTGGAAGCGGATATTGTAGCGAGACAACGACGCCAGGCTGTCAGACGCCGTCGTGTACGTGTGCGGATCGGTGACCAGCGAGTGAACGGTCAGCGGCGGGTTAGCAAACACCGAGCCGTTCGCAATGCTCTGGAAGTACGTATACGTGAACTGGACGCTGGAGCAACGATCGATGGCCCAGGTGCCGCCGATGCGGAATCCCGGCGAGAAGTTGGGATTGGCCGTCGCCACGCCGCCGAACGGAACTGCCGTGGCCGGGTTGACGCCGTTGCGAGGCACGGCATACGCGACGTCGGCGTTGCGCGGACGCAAATACAGGAAGTCAAAGAAGGCTCCGGTGCGATGCGCCCAAAACGGATCGCAGCACTCCTGGCAGCAGGACATCGCCTCGCAGCAGCCGACCTTCGTCGTGGCCGGGGCGACGTCAATGTCCGTGTCGGCCGGCGTCGGCTGCGGCGCCTCGTTCTGAACGACATAGCCCGCGTACTCGGGCGTAGGGCCGGGGTCGTACTGCCCTGGCGCTCCGACATAGCCGTAGCTATAGCCAGCCAGATTGGCCGGAGTGGTCACGGGCGCCGGTTCCATCTCAAAAAGCGGCGCGGTGGCCCGAGAACTTGTCTGCTGGGCTAGTGCAGGCGTCGCCATGCACGCTAGCGATGCGGCCGTCATGGCCTTGTAAATGAGTTTTTTCACGCCTTTCTCCCTCTTACGCCATCATGGGCGCAGGATCGAGTAATCCGCCGAGTGGTTGGTGTATCTCCTCCACATTCAGCATCGGTCGGGCAAGCGTCTGTCCCCACATAATGCGTACGCGCCGCAACACTCGCCCCAGCTTCCCTAGAGTTGCGACCGCCCCCGGACAACGGGCGCGCAAAAGGTGAAAATCTACCGATTGCCGAACGCAGAGAATCTCGTCCCGGCGCCCGGATGAGATGCAAAGCCTTCAGCCATCTCGCCGGCTGAGGCGTGACAGAGCTCCGAGTGCAATCAAGGCAGCGGAGCCGAACAGGAACATCCACAAGCTAGCGCCCGCGGCTGCAATTCCTGCGCAAAGTCCTCCGGAACAGGCGCCGACGCCGCTCCCGATCAAGCAGCCCCGCCGGCGTCGCTTGTAAGACAAGCCGACGAAGAAGCCGACAGCGGCGCCAAGCACGCTCCCAATGGCGACGTGCGCGATGATCAGCGTGCTGTAGCCGTTGAGTCGCCAGTCGGGCCATTCCGCGTGCAGCGAGGCGTTTCGGGCCAGCGCCGCCACCACTCCGGCAGTCGTCAGCAGCAGGAACAGCGCCGCCAGCGAAAAGCCGCGAGGCGGCGGCGCCTCAGGCGACTTCATGTACTGATCCATGAAGGAATGCTCGCCCACGAAACGGTCTACTCCCTGCGTTAAAACTCTGCGTCAAAGCGTCTAGCGATCGTCGATCAATTGCCCGTCGGCACGATGCCCGAGGCGCTGATAAACGGAAAAATCGATCGTATCCACCAGGTATCGGACCGAGCCGTCGGCAAAAGCGAACTGGGCGCCGCGGCTCATGTGCTGGCTCTCAAAACCGCCGACGACCAGCGCCGGATTGCCGGCGACGCCCGTGGGCTGGTATTCGGCAGTTTCGTTGAATTGAAACTCTTCGGTATACATCCAGGGCATTCTGGCCGTACTGTCAGGCAGCGGCGAACGCTCCGGTAAATCTTCAAGGGGAACCGCCTGTTCCTGGCGGACCACTCCCGCCGACGCCATCGAGGCCAGCAAGCCGCCGGAGGAGGTCGTCTCGTTCATCGGCGTGCCGGTGTTCCTGAGCGTAGACCGGCTGCCGGAAAGCCAGCCCAGCTCGGCGCCCGCTTTGAGCACGATTTCTCCCAACGCGATCGTTTGTGCGCGGCCGTCGAGAATATCGCGGTACTGCACGCGGCTATTCAAGAACAAGACGCCATGGTTGTCTTCGTCGATTGGCGCTTCGACGTCATGGTGACAGCCGGCGTAACTGCCGACGCCGCTGAAGTTGCCCATTGAGGCGTCGCTCGGGCAGCGCAGCAGCGGCAGACTCAGGCGCCTTGGCGCGGCATTCTTCGGATGGTACGCGCCGACGGAAAAGTCGAGCCGGCGGTATACGCTCGCTTCTTCGATGAAGGGCAGGATTTGAGCGATCCAGCTCATCTGATAACCCATCGGGCGGCTCTGCAGCGGACGCGTCGCGTCGACCGTGCCGGGCGGCAGCGTCTCATGAGACGCTTCATAATTCTCGATCGCCAACATCAGTTGCATCAGGTTGTTGCCGCACTGGCGCCGCCTCGCCGCTTCGCGCGCGGCCTGCACGGCCGGCAACAGCAGCGCAATCAGCACGCCAATGATGGCAATGCACATCAGCAGTTCGATGAGCGTGAATGCTTCACAACGAGTACGGCGCAACGCTGTAGCGGAATGCATGAGAATTCCGGGCATTCTGCACGGTTCTCCTCCAACCCCCTGCTCTCCAAACGCGCGCGCTGCCGGGGCGCCCATGGCGCCTCCCGCAGTCTTCGCAGATTCGGTTGCGGTTGCAAAATTATCGCCAGCCATTCAGCACCTGCGATCTTTCATCCAGCAGTTGGCCGTCGGCGCGGTGCCCAAGCTGCTGCAAAACAGTCTGGTCCATCGAGTCGGTCAGAAAGCGGATTGAACCGTCGGCAAGCAGAAAGTTCGCTCCGCCGGGATGCCAGCTCTCGAACCCCCCGACGACCAGCGCCGGCGCGACGGGCTGCTTGACGGAACCATCGGCATGCGGCCGCAAGAGTTCGGCGCCGTCGTCAATCGCCGCCAACAAGCCCCTGGACGAGGAGTTAATCGACGACCCGGTATTGCGCAACGTAGCGCGGGTGCCGGAGAGCCAGCCGAGATCGAGCCGGGTGACCAGCTTTTCTCCGATCAAGATGGTTTGCGAACTGCCGTCGAGCATATCCCGGTAGCCAATGCTGCTGTTGAGAAACAGCAAGCCGTGATTGTCGTCGTCAATTGGCGCTTCGACGTCGTGATGGCAGCCGGCGTAATTGCTGACGCCCAGCGGGGCGAACCTGGTCGAATCCGGATCCGAAGGGCAGAGAAAGACATTGGCGCCCCAGTTCCGCAACGGCGCATTGGCCGGAGCGTAGGCGCCGGCGGCGAAATCGAGGCGGTCGTAGGCGTTGTGCAGCTCCAATTGCGGCAGGATCTGCGCCAGCCAGTTGACGTGCTGGCCTTGCGAGACGCTCTCGATCGGGCCCGTCGGATTGATAACGCCCGGCGGCAAAGATTCGTGCGCGGCTTCATAGTTCTGGGCGGCCAGGGCCAGTTGGCACAGGTTATTGCTGCACTGCACGCGTCTTCCCGCCTCGCGCGCCGCCTGCACCGCCGGCAACATCAAGGCGATGAGCACGCCGATGATGGCAATCACCACCAGCAATTCCACCAAGGTAAATCCGCGCACTCGCTGCCGTTTCATCGTGCTTCTCCGGAAGGTTGGGCCTCGACTTCGATCTGTTTGCTGGTCCGCGCACGGCGGCGTCCGTCTCGCGGATAGTCGGCCTGCACCACAATTTTCCGCCACGCCGGACGCTCCGGCGCCGTGACAACCTGGATGTTTACTACGCCCGGTTCGGGCCCGCCGATTTCCGCCGCCGGCAGCGTCCACGTTTCACCCTGGTAGTCGGGCTCGGCCGCCAGCCGGGCCGCAGCCCGCTCCAACCCCGCCTCGACCAGCCAGCGAGACTGGCAGAGCCGCTCGCGCGAGTCGAGCAGCTTCCGTTCCAGCAGAACCAGCCGCAGCAGCGCGCCGCCGATGACCGTCAGCAATACCAGGCACACCAGCGCAATAAGCAACGCGGCTCCGCGGCGAGCGGCGGATCGTCTGTTCATGGTCGGTCCCCTTTCTCTGGCGCCACCATGCCGAAAGCTCGCCGCAGCGTTTCCCCGCGCCTTCGATCGCGGCCTACGGTCGCTTCGACTCGCCAACCCGGCCGCGTGCTTCGAGTCTGCTTGTCAGCGCCCCATTGCAAGCTGGCGATGCTGAGCGCCGGCCCCGTTTCGACGCCCAGCTTCGCAGGCGGCGAGTCGGGCAAGGCGTAACTTTCCTGGCGAGTTGCACTCGAGCCGCCAGTTTGCCGGCGCAACACGCGTCCCGGCTCGGCGACATACGTCACGCTCTCGCCTCCGGAACGGCGGAACTGCAACCGCGCAGCGGTCGGCGCAGACGTTTTGCCATCGCCAGGCGTCGCCGGTTCGAACTCCGCGGCGTCGGCGGCCGCTGCGTCCTCACGAAACGTCTCCGCCAGGCGGCAGAGCGTATGGCTCTCGTACAAATGGCGCCGGCTGCCCCGATCCGCCGCCAGCAGCATGCCCAGCAGCACGGCCGCCGCCGTTCCGATCAACGAACCGATCGAAATGACCACGACCAATTCGACCAGGGCGAAGCCTCGGCGATGGTCTCGCGAGCCGCTATTCATCGGCGCCTCCTTCACGAAAAACCCAGGTCGTCAGCCGTACGCGGCGGCGATCTGTGGTCGGTCCCGGTTGCCAGGAGAGTTCCAAGCCGATCCGCTTGCCGGGCGGCGGCCCGGCTTGTTCTTCAACAGTCAGTTGAAGCTCTCCGTCCGGCAGCAACTCGTCCGCCTTGGCCTCGGACTGAAGTTGGGCCAGGCGCCCGGGAGTCAGTTCGTCCCAACGCTCGCTGGTCGCCCGTTCCAGCAGGTTCTCGGCGATCTCGACGGCCTGCAGACGCCATTCCGCCGTGCGCTGCTGTCGCTTCATGGCGCCGATCGTCGTCAGCGCCAAAGAAAGCGCAAGCGTCAGCATCGCGCCGGCCGCGCAAGCTTCGACCAAGGTAAACGCCCGACGAGTTGCAGCAACGCTCATAACAAATGCTCGATCAGCGAGACCAGGGGAATGAACAACCCGATGACGATCAGACTCGTCACGGCGCCCAACGTCAGGACGACGATCGGGGTGAGCAGTTGAAAGATGGCCCGCACTCGATGCGCGCATTGCCGCTCCATGCCGGCGGCCGTTTCTCGCAAGGCCCAAGGCAGATTGCCCGCCTGCGCGGCGGACTTCAACAATCCGACCTCGCGCTCGCGCAGCAGGCCATGCTGCTGAAAGCTCTGGCGCCAATCGGCGCCGAGCGAAATATCACCCAACGTCTTAATGAGCTGGTTCCTCAAAGAGCGATTAGGATAAGCGCGAGCCAATGCGACCAGACCGGCTTCCAGCGGCTGGTTCGCCTCGGCCGCCAGGGCCGCCGTGCGCAACACGGTCGCCAGTTCCCACCGGCGCACCAGCGCGGCAACCAGCGGAGGATCCCAGTGAATCGCGCCGAAATACCTTAGCGCCACGTAACCGAACAGCCCGACGACCGAGAACTGCAGCAGCAGGCTGAGCGGCCAGAACCTGACGAAAGCATTGCTGACGTTGACCAGCATGATGGTCATGCCCGGTAATTCGGCGTCAAAATCATCGAAGATTTTGATCATCGCCGGCACCACCTTCAGCATGCAAAACGAGGTCACGGCAACCATCACGGAGCACGTATACAACAGGTACCAGTAAGCTGCGCCAACTTTATCGATCACGCCGCGAGGCAGATGGAGCCGGGCCGCTTCGACCAGCGCGGGACCGAGCGCTCCGGTCGCCTCGCCGGCCTCGATCACCGCCATGGCTTTGGCGGAAGCCAGCCCGCGGGTTTGCCGCAAGGCCTGGCTCAGCGGCGTTCCCTCCGCCACGAGCTGGGCCAACTGCCGGGCCTTCAGGCCGAAACCGCCGCGCCATTCGTGCGAGAACGCCTCGATGGCCGGAGACAACGGCATTTCTTTATTGACAACCGCCGCCAGCACTCCCGCCAGCGCCGCTTGCCGGCTGGCGCGGTATTTCCAGTATTCGTCCGCCAACACCACCACGGCTGCGACCAACAGGACGAGAGACAGCGCGCTCAAGAAGACCAGGCACGATTCCAGCAACCCGATCGCGATCATCACCCGGCCGACGACCGAGAGCGATAAGTGCAGCGCATCCTCCGGCTCTTCAGTGCGGCCGTAATAGAACAACCGCAACGAGACCAGCACGGAGATGCCGAGCAGGACCAGGCCGGGGAAACTCTGAGCCGAGATGGGATTATAGGTCATGGCGTCACGTCAGCTTCTCGATCAAACCGATCATAGGAAGCAGCAAGGCCGCAACCAGGAACAAGGCGCCCCACAACACCGCCAGGAAGGTCAGCGCCGGCACGGCCGTCCGCAACAGTCCTAACTGCGATTGCAGCCGCGCCTCGAACATGTCAGCGGCCGTATTCAGCGCTTCGGGCAAGGCCGCCGCCTGCCGCCCCCAGGCGACGATGGGACTCAAGCTGCGAGGAAACGCCGAGTGCAACATCAGCGCCTCTTCAAGCGAATAACCATTTTCGATCGCTACCGCCGCCTTGCGGCAGGCGCTGGCCAGGTCCGCGTCGCGAGCGCCATCGCCCGCCATGTGCAGCGATTCTGCCAGCGGCAAACGGGCCTCCAACAGCAGGGCCAGCATTCTTGCAAACCGCGATAACGCCGCCCAGCGCGCAATCGGCCCCAGCAGCGGAAATGTCTTCAGCATGCTGCACAGCTCGGGCAAGTCGGAAGCCAGCCAGATAATCAGCCAGGCGCAGAACACCACGACGACATTGCCCAGCAACGCATACACGCCTTGATCTGAAAAACCGATGGCGACCTGCGTCGCGGCCGGCAAATCGGCGTCGAAGTCGTCGAGGATGACCGCCAAGGCCGGAAACACCGCAGCGGCAAAAAAGGCGAACGCGCCCAGCAGAACAGAGATCAGCACCGCCGGATAGGCCAGGGTCAGCGCCACGCGGCGCCGCAACTGCGCGGCATGGCGTTCCATGGCGACGAATTCTTCCAGCAGGCTCGCCATGCGGCCCGAGTGCAGTCCGGCCAGGACCAGACCCCGCACGTGAGGCGGCAATCGCTCGCCTTGGGCGCCCAGCGCTTCATCCAGCGGCAGGCCCGCACTCAACCGGCGAGAAATCGCCAGCAGCGCCCGCGACAGGCGGCGATTAGGCGCTTCCAAGGCCGCCGCTTTCAAGCCCGTATCGAGCGGCAAGCCCGAGGCGGCCAACCCGGCCGCCAGCGCGCTCAAGTCGACCGTTTCGGCCAGTGAAAGCTGCCGTTCGGCGGGCACGATTTCCGCCATCACAATCTCGGCCTCGCCGGCGGACGATTCGAGAGTGGACGGCTCCAGGATTCGAATTGCCGACAGCCCGTCAAGCGACAGCCGGGCGATCGCCTGTTCGCGAGATGGCGCAGCAATCTCGCCGGACATCCGTTGCCCATCGCGATTGTCGGCTTCGTAACGGAACGTCGGCATCTCGGTTTACATCTCGCTCAACGTTTTCAATAGCGAAGTCCAGGGCCAGAACAGCAGCAAGCCGTACGCCAATACGGTCCCGCCGCCAATCCCGACCGTCAACAGCAGCGGCAACAGCAGCCGCGCGGTCTCGGCGCGTTGGCGGGCCCGCTCGCGATAAGTCTCCGCCGCATGGCGCAAGGCCGCGTCCAAGGCGCCTTGCTGCTGGCCGGTTTGCACCAGCCAGCACAACAACGGCGGAAAGCCGGGCGCCGCGCTCAGGCATTCTTCCAGCGGGGCGCCTTGCCGCAAGCGAGAAACGAGGCGTTCCGCTTCGCCCTGGATCAGCCAACTGCCGCTGGCTTCGGCGGCCAGCGAGACGCTCTCCTCCAGCGGCGCCTGCGCTTCGACGAGCAGCGAGAGCACGTCGGCGAACATGGCGGCCTGCAGCGAGCGCAACATCCGGCGTCCGCCGGGTATCCAGCCTAACCACCGCGCCGCTCCCGAATGCACGACCAGCGCCCGTCCCGACAGCAGCCACCACGCCCCGAATATGCCCAGAACCAGCAGCGGAACCGCGGGCCCCCAATACTGAACCGTCGAGCCGGCGCCGGCGGCCCGCTCCACCCACGCCGCCGACTGGAGATCGAACGACTCATAAGCCGGCGCGGTGATCGGCGCGCTCCAGAGTACAAAGCCGATCCACAGCAGATATGCCAGGAAGAACACGATCAGCGGATAGAGCAGCGCGGCGCCCGCCATCGACCGCAATTCAACCATCTGCCGGGCGGTGGTCGCCAACTTCTCCAAGACCACGGTCAGCCGCCCCGTCCGAATGCCGGCCTCGACCACGACCGCATACATCCGCGGCAAGCGGCCTTGCTCGGCCGTGAGCGCCTCGTTCAGGCTCTCGCCGCGCGCGGTTCGCTCGCCCAACGACGCGGCGACCTGGCCGAGCCGCCCCGGCAGATCGGGCGCCAGGTCGAGCAGTCCGCGATCCAACGGGATCCCGGCGCGCACTAACGCAGCGATTTCGTCATTCAGGGCGATCAAGTCGTCCAGCGAAATCGCAGACAGCGGTTGCAAGCCTGTGCGGGCCACCCAAATCTCCCTTGGCACGGCTGGTTGGAAGCCACAGCGACGAGAACCCGGTGATGTATCGCCAGTAAGGCATTACGGGGCTTCGACTTTGATTCTAACCGCTCTGCCGCCGATTCCTAGCCGCGCGGCGAAACGCGCCAAGCCAACTCGCCAGCGGCAGCCCCGCTGATGGGTGCTTAAAACCTTAGCAGCTCTTAGCGCATCATTACACCAAGCGAACCTTGGGGTAAACGAGCCCGCGGCCGGCCGTACTCGAAGTGAAGCAAATCGAGCGCGATCCATGCGGCGACCCTCGCTATTTGTGCGCTGGCGAAGCATTGCTCAAACCGCAGGAAACCATGACCGGCCTCGCCGTAGAGTTTAGTTCCTCGCTGGCTTGGCCCGTCAGCGATACCGGCGTAACACGGAACTTGTTCCGTGCCGAGCGTAGCGGCCTCCCGCAGGGAAAAGGCGAACGATACGCGCGATCAGGCGGAAATGCGGCACTCCTTGTCGGGCAATAGCCGCGCGAAGGCCAAGGCCCCGTGCGCAGTGCGCATGACTCGTCGCCGCGCTGGGACTCTTCAGCAAACGGCGGCCCTGCGCAGCAGACGTGGCATAGATGAAAGGGGCGGTCGGGTCCGGAGTAGTTCTGACCTTTTTTTCGGTTCCCTCACGCGGGAGCGTGAGGACTACTGTACGCCCTCCGTTTCGTCTTGCCTGGCGTTTCGCGGGAGTTTGCAGTTCGTCGTCTCGTGGTCATCACGCTCCACGTGAGGAAGGCCCGTGGCCCGAAGGTTCGCTCTCACGGAGTCTCGGTCGGATGTGTGATTAAGTTCGAGAACTAGGAAGGCCACGTTCCTGCGCTCGAAAACCCGAGCACGCGGCGCACTTCCGCCGGGTTGGTCAGGCCCGCCTCAATGGCCATGACGGCGCGGGTTACGGAGCATGCGGCGGATCGACGTCCTCGGGCCGCAAGGCGTCCTGAGAGGCCCGACGCACAGTCAAAACGTAAACTTGAGCATCGCGGATGGTGAACACGGCACGGTAGCCGCGGCGTGAGCCAAGGCCGAGCAGTTTGTCGCGAATCTCGTATGGAAAATCATCGCTTTCGGCTGCGGCTGCATTGCGTTCTGGGAAATCCGCCAGCGAGCGCAATTGGGCGTGCACGGTCTCGAACCAGCGTACAGCCTGTTCGATGGAATGATTCTTCGCCCACCATCAAGCATTAGCCTCGATGTCCGCTTCAGCGCGCGGAAGAAGGATCACGCGAAAGGTCATTGCGCGTGCGGAAATCCGAGCCGCGACCGCATATCGGCGAACGCTTCATCGAGCGGCTTGCCGAGTCCGGCCTCCATCTCCGCGATACCCTGAAGGATGGCATCGCGATCTTGCCGGCAACGCAGGGCTTCCATAGCACGCCGATGAATTTCGCTATCGACGATCACGTAGGTCCGATTCGTGCTCGGATCGACGACTTCAAGTTCGCCGTGGCCGGCCGCGTGCAGGGCTTCGGCCAGGTCTTTGCTCAGCTTCGCGCTCATACCTTAATTATACCCGCGATTGGCCCGAGAGGAGAACAGCATTCGGCCGACGTCGCCTCCGCGCGCAGGAACGCAGTGCGAGGAACGCAAGTCAACCACCCGTTGGCGCGTCGCCATGCCGTCCATCGCCACCCCTAGGAAGGCCACGTTCCTGCACTCGAAAACCCGAGCACGCGGCGCACTTCGGCCGGACTGGTCAGGCCTGCTTCGACGGCCTGGACGGCGCGCTGCCAGCGCGTGACCATGCCGGCGCCGACGGCCAGTCGTTCGAGTTGCGCCGCGTCGCTGCGCGATAAGATGGCGCGCCCCAAGTCGGAGTTTTCGGCTTTCAGCATTTCGGCCAACAGCACGCGGCCGCGGTATCCCGTGCCGCGGCATTCGGCGCAAGCCGCCGCCGTCCAGGCGCGCTTGGCCGGCAGTCCGAGTAATGCGTCGTCGTCTGCGATCGGTTGAGCGCAGCGGCATAACTTGCGGACCAGCCGCTGCGAGACGATCGCCAGAATTCCGCTCCGCAGCAGATAAGGGGCGATGCCCATGTCGGACAAGCGGCTGATGGCGCCGGCGGCGCTGCCGGCGTGAAACGAACTGAGCACCAGGTGCCCAGTCAGCGACGCTTGAAAAGCCACTTCGGCGGTGGCGCCGTCGCGGATCTCGCCGACCATGATTACTTCCGGGTCCTGACGCAGCAAAAAGCGGAGCCCGGCGGCCAGGTCGAAGCCGGCCGCCGGGTTGACCTGCGATTGGGCGACGCCTTCGATCGCCGCTTCGATCGGATCTTCGAGCGAGACCAGGCTGCGGCCGCCGGCGGTTCGATTGGCAATCTCGCGCAGGCACGCGTAGAGCGTCGTCGTCTTGCCGCTGCCGGCCGGACCGGTGACCAGGATCGCCCCCGATGTTTCCACAAGCAGCTTGCGCAACTCAGCCGCCATCTCGGCGGCAAAGCCGAGACCGGCGAGATCGATGCTTCGGGCATGATCGGCGAGCAGTCGTACGACGGCCTTTTCTCCAAATAAGGTGGGAAAGGTGCTGACGCGCAGCTCCACCTCGCTCTCGGCGGAGCGGATGCGGCCTTCTTGCGGTGCGTCGTTGCGGTAGGTGAGCAAGCCGGCCAGCACTTTGAGCCGGCCGATCACATTCGTCGCCGCGCGCTGCGGCAGCCGGACAATCGGCTGCAACACGCCGTCGATCCGCCAACGCACGTCCAGACCCTCGGACGTTGGCTGCAAGTGCAGGTCGCTGGCTTGAGCGGCTTTCCCCGCCGCCAGCAGCCGCTCGACCAGCTCCGTGGCGTATTGCGGCTGGGCCGGGTCGAGCGATTCCAGCTCCGCTCGCAACGGAATTGCCAAGGCGTCGGGAACGTAGGAAGAGTCAGACATCGAGCAGGCGGTCCCCTTTCAGGCCGACCGAGGCGGCCCTTTCCGACATTATGACCGGCATTGCGTTACTTTCCTGATTTCAAGTCAAATCCGTCGAAATTATTCCCGCCGAGGCCGAGCGCCTCTTTCAGCCGGCCACGACGCATTTACAATGGCGCCTGTCACTGACGGACGCCCTTTTCAACCCTGACGGATCGAGCACAAAGTCCCGCGCATTCCTGCCATGAACATGCTTGCTCGCTTACCGCTCGCCGCGGCCGAGATGGCCGCTTACGGTCCCGCTTACGGTTATCTGAATTATCTGATTCGCTCGCCGCAACCTCTCGAAGCGGAATCCACCTGGCAACGCGTGGCGGGCGACCCGCCCGCGGCGGCCAACTGGATCCGCAACGCCTGGCCGCCCGTCTTCCTGCGCGGCGCACTGATTGCCGCCAAGAAGCGTCAGGACCACGTGCTGGGCATTTCGGCCCACTACGACGTGTCCAACGACTTCTATGAACTGTTTCTCGACAAAAAGTACATGTTCTACTCCTGCGCTGATTTTATCACGGGCCGCGAGACGCTGGAGGAGGCGCAACAGAACAAGGCCGATTTCATCTTGCGGCTGATCGACCCGCAGCCCGGGGAGAAGATTCTCGAATTAGGTTGCGGCTGGGGCCCCATGCTCAAACGCATCTACGAGGCGACCGGCGACAAAGAGAACCTATGCGGCTACACGCTGTCCAAGGAGCAGGTCGCCTACAACGAGGCGCATAACGGCTTCCAGGTTGAATTCCGGAATTTCGTTACCAGCGAATTTCCAACGGAAGCCTATGACAAGATCTATTCCATCGGCGCCTGGGAGCACGTCCGGCCGCAAGAGGTTCCGCAACTGCTGGGCAAGCTCTACCGCGCGCTTAAGCCGGGCGGACGCCTCGTCCAGCACTTCTTTTGCCGCCTGCAAGAGGCCTATCCGCCGAGCGCGGTCGTCAGCCAGATTTTCTTTCCCGGGTCGGTCAACTCGTCGCTGCGGTATCAGATTCGGGCCTGCGAGGCGGCCGGCTTCCGCGTCGCTCATGCCTCGATTCACGACTACCGCCCCACCCTGCGCGCCTGGTTCGACAATCTGGAGCGCAACCGCCGGCGCGCTTTGGAGCTGGTCGACGTGGCGACCTTCAACCGCTACATGGTCTTCTTTCCCGCCTCGTGGCGATACTTCCACGAGATGACCGGCTTTGTCGTTCGCCTGCGGCTGGAAAAGCAGGCGTGAAGCTGCATCTCGCCTATCTCGCGTGCAGCTCGATGCCGTCGAAAGAGATCTCGCCGGTGGCGCCGAGCATGCCGATATACAACACGGCCATCCGCGCGTTGCGAGGCACCGACACGCGCGCCTTCTTTTCGGTCCAATCGAATGTGCCCGTCCAGGGACCGATATCCGCCTCGCCGACCTGCTCCCGCGTCAGGTCGTAATAATTGACGATCAAGCGGGGCCGTTGGTCGGGATTCAGCGGCGAAGAGCGGACGTCGGCCGCCTTGACGAACAGCTTGACGTCCAGTTCGCGAACCTTGCTTCCGTCCACGCCGAACGCTTGCAGCGCTTGGGCGAAGCGCCCCGGCGTGGAGTTACTGAACGTCAGCGCGGTGCGGCCTTCCGGCACATCGCCCGGCTGCGTCAAGGTTCCTTGACGTACGTAGTACCAGCCGTCGGGAACGCCCTTGATGGCGGTCGACTGTTCAAACCCGCCGTTCACCAACGACGGCCGGGTCGAATCGTATTCCACCTCGCGCTGATCTTCGGCCGTGCCGGTCATAGGCACGAACATCGTGCCTTCAATCGCCTCTCGCTCCAGCTTGCCGCCGACTTTTTTGAACAGATACAAGACCTGCTGAAACCGCTGGCCGACCGGCACGATCATGCGCCCGCCTTCACGCAACTGGTCTTTCAGCGGCTGCGGGATCTTCTCGGGCGAACAGGTGACGATGATCTTGTCGAACGGGGCGTGCTCCGGCCAGCCCAAGTAGCCGTCGCCGATCCTGGTGTGGACGTTCTTGTAGCCCAGCCGCTTGAGCGTTTCCGCGGCGCGCAGGCCCAGCGGCCGCTGGATCTCGATCGAGTAGACGTCCTTGACGATCCCGCTCAACACGGCGGCCTGATAGCCGCTGCCCGTGCCGATCTCCAGCACGACGTCGGTCGGTTGCGGATCGAGATGCTCGGTCATCGACGCCACGACGAACGGCGGCGAGATCGTCTGTCCCTCGCCGATCGGCAAGGCCATGTCGAAGTAAGCCTTCCGCCGCTGGTCGGTCGGTATGAACTCGTGCCGAGGCACGGAACGCACCGATTCAATCACCCGCGGGTTGGTCACCCCGGCCGCCACCACCGCATCGTCGACCATCGCACTGCGCAACTCCGCATAGCGGTCGGCCGCAGACGCCGGGGCGGCGAAAGCGGCCCCCAGCGCCGTCAACAGCAGGAAGTGCCTCGATCGTCGAATGGCCGTCGT
>DASZUP010000034.1:0-5409 GCA_035547635.1 Pirellulales bacterium | reverse complement strand
GACGTCCCCGGGAGAAACGTTGCCGTGTTGCCGACTCCGCCTGGGGAAGAGACCGTGACGGTATAGTCGTTGGCGATGGCGACCTGATTACGTCCGTTGCCTGCAAAGTCGGCGACGGCGAGACCGCCGGGATCGGCTCCTGCATTCGGGACATCGATCGGAGGATAGAATGTGCCGTTGCCCCGATTGACGAAGATGTTCAGCGACTTCGACAACTGGTTGGTGACGACCAGATCGGCAGGACCCGAAGGGTGCGACAGGAGGGCGATACCCGCGGGATAACTGCCGCCGGCCGAGATATGATAGCTGACCGCGTCCTGAAACGTTCCGTCGCCGTTGTTGAGCACGACGCTGATGGTGTCGTCGATGGAGTTGGCCGTTGCGATATCCGAAATGCCGTCGCCGTTCAGATCTCCGACCGCCATCCCCAACATGCTGCCGCGTTGCTCGTGAATGTCAATGGATTGCGCCGTCTGAAACGTTCCGTCGCCGTTGCCCAGCAGGACGCTGACGACGCTCTGGTCGCCGTTGCCGACGGCCAGGTCGAGCTTGCCGTCGTGATTGAAGTCTGCCGTGCCGATCGCATAGGCGCCGCTGGGTCCGTTCAGGCTATGCGCCACCGCGGTATCGAAATAACCGGTCCCTTGGCCCAGCAGGATGCTGATGTCGCTGTCGCGCGTATTGGTAACGGCCAGATCGAGCTTACCGTCATGGTTGAAATCGCCCGCGACAATGCCGGAGGCGCCGTGTCCGCCGTGCAAGCTGACGGTAATGGCATTCTGGAACGAACCATCGCCCTTGCCGAGCAAGACGCTCACGTCGCTGGAATTGTAGTTGGCGACGGCGAGATCCGGATTGCCATCGTTGTTCAAATCGCCCGCAACAATGCCGCGCGCCCCGTCAGGACCGTCCAGGCTGACTTTCAAGCCGGTCTGAAAAGCGCCGCCTCCGGCTCCCAGCATGACGCTGACGTCGTCGGTGTCGTTCTCGGCCAGAGCCAGATCGGGCTTGCCGTCCTTGTTGAAATCGGCGGTCGTCACGCCCAGGACGTAAGGAAATGAGCCGCTTCCCATGCTATAGGGGCCGGACTGAGTCCAGGCATTGGTTTGCCCATTGCCTGACGGGATTGCCTCCGGCGGCAGAGCCGTCCAATTGAAGGTTGCCGGAATCATCTGCTGCCAGGAAGCGCGCGACAGCGAAGCGGCGACGGCATTGGCCGGAGCGGCTGCCGGATCGCTCAGCGGCGCCCCGCTGATGTTTTGCAGTGCGTTCATCAGCCCGAAATTGCTCATCACCTCCTGAACGAGCGCGTCGGACGTCAGTGCGTCGTAGATATTGCTCCACTGCGTCAGCGCCGCAGAATGAAGCGAACCGGCCATGTACGACAAATCCTGATAGTTCAACTCGCTATTCGTCAGGGCCGTGACGGGAACGGCCAATGGCACGGCGCCCGCCGCCGAAGCTGCGGAATTGTTGATGAACGACTGACCGATTGAAGCCGCTCCGCCGAACAAACCGGCGCCGAGCACCACCAGCGCCTTGACTCCCGCTCCGGCTTCGGGGCCTGCAGCCAGGCTGGCCACCGCGCTCAAGGCCGATCCCGCCGCCCAAGCCGCTCCCCCTTCAAGAATGTCTCCCACCGATTGCTTCTGACTGGCTTGGGGAACGTTGACGACGATGTCCTGAACCTGCTCGGTCTGCCCGCTGGCAATGGTCGTGGCGACCTGCGCCGGCGCATTCGAGGCGTTGATGGCGTCGATAACTCCCTGGACCCAAACCGGCAAGCTGTTCGGGGTGGCGGACGAACCTTTGCCGGTCAACACGGGATAGATCGCCTCTCGCAGCAGATTCGCGTTGTAGAGGAATTCGTAGACCGCCTCTTCCGCCGTGCCGGTCGCCGCAACGGGAAACGGGCCGGAACCCGGCGGCGTCGGCGGCGCTTTCTGATAAGCGTGCTGATAGGACTGCTCAAGGTACGTCTGAATGTCCGCGGGATTCGCGACCGCCGCCCCGTTGAGATTACCGAAGTCGCTCAATCCCTTGTGCAAGTTGGAGAGCGCTGCGTCGAGCTTCAAATAGGCCGCATTCAAGTCGGCGGGCGTATAAGCCTGGGATGCGGGGAAGTAAGACGCGTCCGTCCAGTAAGGCCAGTAATTCGCCGGTCCCGTACCGCCAACCGCGCCTACGGTCGGATTGACGCCCGGCAAGGATGGATCGCTATAGGCGTAGAGCGTGTCGGTTTGCGACTGGGAAATGCCGTGTACGTAACCGGTGAACAGTTCCATCACGCTGTTCAAGGGCCCCGGGATCAGGCCAAAATTGATGGCGCCGGAGGACTGGTTCTGCGATGCGGTCCAAGACAGCGTAAGCTCGTACGTGCCCGAGCGAGGCGCGGGCAGATACTGAACGTCGCCGGGAGACATCTGTATATCGCCCGAAACGCTTCCCAGGTCGTCCTCGATACGCATCGCAAGCGATCCCTGCTGCCCTTGCGGAAGAGAAATTGCCAACTGGTCGCCGGCGGCGAGCGCTGTCTTGTATTCGACGGTTTGCGAAGACGGCAGCGTGGCCGACGGACTCGACAGCGGAGTCATCAAGCGGAGCCCCCAGTTGCGAGAGCCGGGCAGCCGCTGAGCGCTGCTGAATGGATCGGTCGGAATGGTCGAACTGACGGGCGTTAACGTCGTCCCAATCGTAGGCCCTGTGGCAAACGAGGAATTGCCGGGAGCCTCATTCGGCCACTCGTTCGACTTGCCCGACACCGTCTGCGTAAATGGGAAATAACCGACGAGATTGCCGGTAGATTGTCCCGCTCCCGCCGGCAATATCGGTCCGGACATGGCCGCTTGCACCTGCGGCTGCGAAAGCGCGGCGTTCCACACGGCAAGGTCGTCGACGCCGCCGACGAAACCCTGTGGATAGTTTGTCGCCGGGTAAAGCCTGGCTGTCGGCTCGGCAATGATCGTGCCGCCCAATGTGAAATTAGTGGGCGCGCCGAAAGAAGCCTTGCCGTGCGGGTCGGTCAACGAAGCGAATGTGCTGGAACTGGCCGGGTCGAAGGAATACGCGCTGTCGGCCGTGCGATAGGAGGCGTCGACGGTCAAAGCATTGCCGGAACTAAGGGCGCCGCTCAGCGAGAGAACAAGCGACGCCGGCGAACCGCCAGCCGCCGCTTGATAGACGACCTGGCTCACCGTCGTGGAATTGTTGCTTGAAGTAAAGTCCAGAATCGTTTCGCCGCTGGGTTGCAGCCAGCCTTTAAACGTGCCGATGACCGTACTTCCGCCCGGCCCGTAGGTCGTATCGCTGGCCGGGTTTCGTTGCGAAATCGTCCCTTGAATCAATTGATTTGCCAGCGGCGGCTTGTCGAGCGCCAGCGTCAGCGTTGGAGAAGGAGACGTCAGGCTGGCGCTCGACTGATGATATCGCGCCTCGCTGGTTCCCTGCAGCATGCCATCGAGATACAACGACTCCGACTGGGCCGAAACAACGAGGGCCGCATGATGCCAGGTATTGTCCACCACCGCTAATTGACTGGTCAGCGGATGCGCCGCGCCAATATGCGTTTCCCCAGCCGCGTCTTTCCAACTCAAGGGACTCTGATTCGGGATGATCGACAACGCCGTTTCGTCAAACAAACCGGCGACCAGGTTGCCGCTGGAATTGATGTAGATCAATGGCGCCGGATACGACCTGGCGGCGGAGTCGCCGCCCGTCATCGGCAAGTCGGCTGATAGCAATGCGCCGGGATTCTTCGCCTGGAACCAGAATTCAAAGGTCCCTCCCTGGTTCAAGTTGACTTCCTTGACCAGGCCGGCCGGCAGTTGGAGCGTGGGCTGCGGCCCCGTCTCGCTTTGCGTCAAGTCGTAACTGACCTTCGGAAACACCAGCGCGTTGCCCCAGGGAGAGCCCTTCGGAACCAGCCCCGAGGCAGCCTGGCCGCCGGCTCCTGACGCCGCTGCATCGGTCACGGAATCTGCGGCGAGCATTTGCTGATTCATGCCGAAAAAGTCGTTATACGGCTGGGCGGCCGTTCCCTCGGCAGCCAGGAACTGGAACTCCGAAGTCGACAGGATGCGCGGAAGCGCCTCGGCCAGTCCTTGCTTCTGCGCCTGACCGACCCAATAGGCCAGGCCGCCGGCGTCGGCAGGACGTTGGAGGAAGACTTGATAGAACTCTTCAACCGACTGCTTCAGCGATTCGGGCGACGTGGGAAACGCAGCCGCCACCGACGCGCGACTGACGCCGCCCGCCAAAGCGCCGGTCCAATACGAGACTTCCTCGGCGCTGGCTTGCCGCCCCAAGACGTTTTCATAGAGGGACTGCACAAAGGCAGCGTCCGTCGGATGATTTCGCCCGTACTCGGCGCCGGTCGTGATGCCGACGGTCAGGGTTGTCGTATCGCCCCGGTTGGCCAGCACGCTCGTCCAATACCTGGTTCCGTCGGAATCCGCTGCTCGGCCAAGAAAATTCTGATAATACGAATCGATGAGTCTGCCGTAGAACTCTGGAGATTTCAGCAGGCTTCGCACCACGTCGGCAGGGCGCGCGCCGGACTGAAACTCAGACGTCCAGAAATTCTGCCCCGCAGAGTCTGGGGAGCGGCCCAGGATCAACTGGTACAAGCCGGCGACCTCCGCCGAGGCGAGATCCGGCTGTCCCTCTCCATAAGGAAGCTCGCTGGGCGGATGCAACGGCAAGACCTGGCCGGGCGCAGTCGCGGCAAGCACCACCCGTTCTTCCAGACGCTCCAAACCGAGAGCAAGCCTCTTTTTATACAACCGGCGCGCAGATCGCGCGCACGAGCCCTTGCCCGCCGAAGCCAAACGGCGCCTCATGCTCTGACCACTCCCGAGAATTCGTAACGGCGCATCATGACCGACGCGCGTTCAGAATTAGCTTGCGCGAACGACGGATCGAACGCAAGACAGGCGCCGCGATTTCGCAGTGCAGAGCAGCGACGGGCCCAGGCGGGAGACAAGCGGCAATTCAATCACCGGTCGTCAGGTCTCATAAATTGCAGCTTTCGATCGTTGGCGCCCGGCCACGGAGGGCGTCGGCGCCAAACGCGGCGTCTGGACTGCAAGATCAACTCAAATCGATATTGGAGCCGACGACAAGTCGGTCGAGTTCTTCCCTCGTTACGCCTGGCACGTGGACGTAAAACAATTTGCTCTGCAGATCCAGTCCGACGGAAGCCGCACGTCCTTGTTCGTCAAACCACCTGCACAGTCGGCGCGCATCGTATTTGACAGGGATCCTTCCCAGCGTAAGACCTGCTTCATCTTGCACGACATAAGCTCGAACCGAAATCATCGTCTCACCACGCTATTTTAGGAAACGCGAGAACAAGAACTTCCACATTCGGCGCCCTCTCGCGACGGGAAACGCGGCGAGGGCGATCCAAAC
>DASZUP010000033.1:0-1650 GCA_035547635.1 Pirellulales bacterium | reverse complement strand
GAGGTGGTGTTGGTGAAAAGGGCGCCTTTCCGCGAGAATGTGCGTTCTTCAAGTTCCACACACCTCTCGGAAAGGACGCCATGAGTTACTTTACTTGGCTCGTCGTGGTTGCGGCAAGGGTGGTCTTGGGAATCGAGGACGAGTTGACGCAGCGGCTGATGCCGCTCTGGCGGCAAATCACGGAACTGGTCGTTTGCTTTTTTGCGGGACGGTCCTTCGCCCGCCGCCGCCTCGCAGTTCGAGCGTGACCTGGAGAAGTTGCTGAGAGAGGCGGGCCGCCAGGTCGTGGAGTTCGCCTACAATCAGATCGAGCCCGAGCAAAGCGAGGAACTGCCGCATTACCTGGAGTATGAGGCAGGCCAGTACCGCCGCTTGAACCGCAAGACCCCCAATCGCCACGTTGCCACGTTGTTCGGCAAGATTACGCTTCGGCGACGCGGCTACCGCTACGTGGAACGGGACTCGGCCGAGCCCTCGCTGTTTCCCCTGGAGATGCAACTCGGGCTGGTCGAAGGCGCCTCGCCCGCGTTGGCGGATCGGGTCGGGCGGGCCTTGGCCGAAACGGGCGCCACGCAACAGACCGTCCTCGAGCGGTTGAAGCGCGAGCACGGCGTCGTCTGGGGCGTGAAGAAATTGCGGGCGGCGGCTGAGAAGCTCTCCATCGCAATGGAGCCCTTCCGACGCGATCATCAAGCCGCGCAAGTCATTCAATGGCTGCAGCAGGCGCAAAACTCGAAGGGCAAAAACCGGCCGGTATTGGCCGCAGGGCGCGACGGCATCACGCTTCGCACCCAGCCTTACAGCTTCTTCGAGGTGGCCAGCGTCGCCACGCTCTCGGTCTACGACCGGAAAGGGCGCCGTTTGGGAACCGTCTATCTGGCGTACGCTCCCGAATTAGGTCAGCAGACCATGACCGACCAACTGACGGCCTTGATCAAAGCGGTGCTGCGAGGTTGGACGGGCCCGCTGCCGCGTTTGGCCTATCTCACCGACGCAGGGGAATCCGAGACGCAGTATTTCCGTCGCTGGCTGCGAAACATGCGGCATCCGCTCACGGGAAAACGGCTCGATTGGCAATGGATCGTGGACTTCTATCATGCGGCGCAACGACTCACGACGATGGGCGAAGTCCTGTTCGGGGCCGGCCGCGAAGCCGCCGCGTGGGCCGCTCGCATGCGGAAGCTGCTCAAAAGGCCTAATGGCCCGTTCCGCGTGCTGCACGCGGCCGCGGCGGCAAGAAGCCGTCGTCGTCTGTCGGTCGGCAAAGGGAAAGACTTTCAGCGGGCGTACAATTATCTCCGCAACCGGACCAAGCACATGCAATACGCCGACTTCCGTCGACAAGGATTGCCCCTGGGCAGCGGCATTACCGAAGCGGCGTGCAAAACGGTCTTCACTCAGCGGCTCAAACTCTCCGGGATGCGCTGGAAGCGTTCGGGAGCGCAAACAATCCTCAACCTCCGCGTCGTGTTGCTCAGCGGAGTGTGGGACAAAGTCTACCAAGCGACCGTGAACGATTTCCAACCGCTCTTACTTCGTATTCCCGCTGATTTAACGCCGAAACACCTGAAAAACGCCGCCTAAATCCGCGCACCAGAGAGACCGCACCCGACCAGCCGCGCGGCTTCCGTTGCGAGGCCTTTGCCCCAG
>DASZUP010000032.1:0-4289 GCA_035547635.1 Pirellulales bacterium | reverse complement strand
TCACTGTGCAGGAAGCCGGCGGCGTGGCGTGTTGGGATGCGTTCGCAGTCTCCGGCGCCAGCGTGCTGGCGACGGATCCTGCCGCTTCGTTTCTTGCCTGGCGCAAGGCGCAGACCGGCAAGACGCCAGGGGACGTGCCGGGCGAGTTGAAGGACGTCTTGAAAGACGGTCTGGAAAAGCAGCATGAACCGCAGTTGGTCGATAAGCTGAAACATTTCTACCTGGCATACGTCGCCCGCCCGATCAACGAGGACCTTTCGGCCAAACGCCGCGCGTGGCAGACGGCCAAGGCGGTCCGGCTGGCGGCGGAAGATGCGGTGATCGGCACGCTGATTTTTCGCGATCTCCCGACGCCGCGAGAGTCGTTCGTTATGGTTCGCGGTCAGTACGACAAGCCTGGCGACAAGGTCGAGCCGGGCGTGCCTGCCGTCTTCCCGCCGCTGAACACGCCTGCCGAGACGCGAGCAACTCGGCTCGATCTGGCCCGCTGGCTCGTTTCGCCGGAGCAACCGCTGACGGCCCGCGTGCAGGTCAATCGCTTGTGGCAGCAGATCTTCGGCGTAGGGCTGGTCAAGACGAGCTACGACTTTGGCTCGCAGGGCGAGATGCCCAGCCATCCGGAGTTGCTCGACGCCCTGGCCATCCAGTTCCGCGAAAGCGGTTGGAATGTGAAGCAGTTCGTGCGGCTGCTGGTCACATCGGCCGCATTTCGTCAGCGATCGTACGTTTCGCCCGAGCTGCTGAAGCGCGATCCCGAAAACCGGCTCTACGCTCGGGGGCCGCGGTTCCGGCTCGATGCCGAGCAGATTCGCGACAACGTCCTGTTTGTCAGCGGGTTGATCAATCTGGAGATGGGCGGTCACGGCGTGAAAACCTACCAGCCGCCCAACATCTGGGAGCCGGTCGGCTACGCCGACAGCAACACGCGTTATTACCTGCAAGACCACGGCCCGGCGCTCTACCGGCGCAGCCTGTACGCATTTTTGAAGCGCACCGCGCCGCCGCCGTTCATGTCGAACTTTGACGGACCGAACCGCGAGCAGTTCTGCACGCGCCGCGAGCGCAGCAACACGCCGCTGCAGGCCTTGCAATTGATGAACGACGTGCAGCACTTCGAAGCGGCCCGAGCGCTGGCCGAACGGGCCATCCGCGAAGGCGGCTCGACGCCCTCGGACCGCGTGGCGTTTTTGTACCGCACCGTGCTTTCCCGGCGGCCCGAAGCGGAAGAAGCGCAGTTGGTCGGCCAGGCGTACGAAACGCAACTGAAGCTGTTCCAGGCCGAACCCGATGCGGCAGCGAAGGCGATCCGCGTCGGCGAGTCGGCGCCGAAGAACGTCGCACCCGACGTCGAAACGGCCGCCTGGACGCTCGTGGCGAATTTGATCTTGAACCTCGATGAAACCGTGACCCGGAATTAGGCAGCGCCATGGATCCCTTGTTCGCACGCGATTTGTATTCCACGCGACGTCAGTTCTTCGGCGACACCGGACTGCGTCTGGGCGGGCTGGCGCTGTCGATGCTGTTGGGCAAGCAAGCGACCGCCCAGGCCGCGGCGCCGAGCGAGCGCGTGCAACCAGGGCTTGCCGGCCTGCCGCACTTTGCACCCAAGGCCAAGGCGCTGATTTACCTGCACATGAACGGCGGCCCTGCGCAGATGGATCTGTGGGACTATAAGCCGCAGTTGGCCGAGTTCTTTGACAAGGACCTGCCTGAGAGCGTCCGCAATGGCCAGCGGATCACGACCATGACCAGCGGGCAGAAGCGGCTGCCGGTAGCGCCGTCGATGTTCAAGTTCCAGCAGCACGGCGAGTGCGGCACGTGGGTCAGTGAACTGCTGCCGCACACGGCCAAACATGTCGACGATCTGGCCGTCGCCCGCACGGTGCATACCAACGCCATCAATCACGATCCGGCCTGCACCTTCGTCATGACCGGCAGCGAAGTGCCGGGCAAAGGGAGCCTCGGCTCCTGGGTCTCCTACGGCCTGGGCGCCGAGAGCAACGACTTGCCGGCGTTCGTCGTGCTCACGCCGACCTGGAAATCGAAGGCCTCGGCTCAGGCCCTATTCACGCGGATGTGGAGCAGCGGCTTTTTGCCCACCTCGCACACGGGCGTCGCTTTGCGGAGCGTCGGTGATCCGGTGCTTTACCTGCAAAACCCGCCCGGAGTAGACGGCCGTCATCGCCGGGCGATGCTCGACACGGCCGAAAAGCTCAACCAGCGCAGCTTCGAGCGGTTCGGCGATCCGGAAATCCAGACCCGTATCTCGCAGTACGAGATGGCTTTCCGCATGCAGTCGAGCGTGCCCGACCTGATCAACCTGGCGAGCGAACCGGCCTCGACGCTGGAAATGTACGGCCCGGACGTGCTGAAGCCCGGCACGTTCGCCTCCAGCGCGCTGCTGGCTCGCCGGATGGTTGAACGGGGCGTGCGCGTCGTGCAGCTTTTGCACCGCGGCTGGGACCAGCACGGCAATCTGCCGAGCGACCTGCGGCTGCAATGCGAGGATACGGACCAGCCGATCGGCGCGTTGCTGTCCGATCTCAAACAGCGCGGCTTGCTCGACGAAACGCTGGTGGTCTGGGGCGGCGAGTTCGGCCGCACCGTCTATTCGCAAGGCACGCTGACCAAAACCAATTACGGCCGCGACCATCACCCACGAAACTTCTGCATGTGGATGGCCGGCGGCGGCATCAAGGGGGGCCAGGTTTTAGGCCAGACTGACGATTTCAGTTACAACATCGTCGAGAAGCCGGTCCACATCAACGATCTCAACGCCACCATCCTGCACTGTTTGGGCATCGACCACGAGCGTTTCACCTTCAAGTTCCAGGGCCTTGACCAGCGGCTGACGGGCGTCGAGCCGCAACGCGTGCTGACGGAGCTGCTGGCATGAGTTGGGACGCGGCCGCATGCGGGGTGGCGTATCGTCTGAGTAAAAAGGTTCCGAAGGCGGCGCCGGCGATCCCGCTGTATGGTGGTTTTCGGAGCCGCGCGGCGTCCGGAATGCTCTCGCATTTCATTACTGCGGTGATCGTCTCTTTTCACCGTCTTCGCGGCGCCTCGTCGGGCCTGCTGACGCCGGGCGGCGGTTCCGGGTATACTGCCTGTTTTTCCCGACGCCCCAATCGCCGCCATGCCGACCAACGCCGAACAAGTTGAACAACTTCGCTGGAAGAAATTCCCCGTGCTGGACGACGGGTTCGTCTGCCTGGTGGACGTGATGGGAGACGACCAGGCGGTGGTGCAGGCCGCCCGGGTCAGTTACGGCGAAGGTACGCGTAAAGTTTCCGACGATCGCGGCCTGATCCGTTACCTGCTGCGGCACCGGCACACCACGCCGTTCGAGATGGTCGAGCTGAAGTTCCTGGTCCGCGTGCCGATGGACACCTGGCGGCAATGGATCCGTCACCGTACGGCCAACGTCAACGAGTACAGCACGCGCTATTCGCTGGCCATCGACGCCGCGCAGCGCACGCCGGCGAATGAATGGAGGACGCAAGCCGCCAGCAATCGCCAAGGCAGCGGCGGCTGGCTGCCGGCCGACGCGGGCGCCGATCTTTCGGCCCAGGAAGCCGAATTGCTCGACCGCTCCCGCGAGATCTACGAACGCCGCATCGAGCTGGGCATCGCCCGCGAACAGGCCCGCAAGGATTTGCCGCTGTCGACCTACACGGAAGCCTATTGGAAGATCGACCTGCACAACCTGCTGCATTTTCTCGCGTTGCGGATGGACAGCCACGCCCAGTGGGAAATCCGTCAATATGCCCGAACCATGGGCGACCAGATCGTGGCTCCCTTGTTCCCGCTGGTCTGGGAGGCCTTTGTCGACTATCGGATGGAGGGAATGTTTCTCACGCGGATCGATCGTGAATTGATCGTGCGGCTGATGGAGCGAATCGCCGCCGCCGGCCGAGCCCGCGCCGCGCTGGAAGACTTCCTGGCCGTCCAGCCGGAGGAATGGGTCGCTCTGAAGCGCTCGCGGGAGCGCGACGAGTGCCGAGAAAAGCTGATCCGGCTGGGCATTCTCGAAGCCCCTGCCGCCGAATCCGAAGACGAAACATCCAATTAGCAAGGAAACTGCTGTCATGACGAGGCCCGGCGCCGATACCGTCACTCGTGAACTGTTGGCCCTCAACCAGCGGCTGCTGGAAAGCATCCAGGCGGCCGACTGGAAGACTTATGAAGAGTTGTGCGATCCGTCACTTTCCGCCTTCGAACCGGAAGGGCGCGGCCAGTTGATCGAGGGCATGGCCTTCCACCGCTATTATTTCGACCTGGGCGGCGGC
>DASZUP010000031.1:0-7697 GCA_035547635.1 Pirellulales bacterium | reverse complement strand
CGCTCCGTTGACGCCAAACGCCGGCGCGCCCGCGAAGTCTCCGCGGATTTCCGGGCGAAACTCGATATACTTTCGCGGATGCCAGTTGACGCCGAGCGTCACTTCTTCGTAATTCGTTGCGACCCCGGTGCGGGTGCCGTTGGAGTCGTCAAACCACTCGGCGCGCAGCAGACCGTCAAAAGTGCGGGTGATATGCAGGATATTGATGAGGTAGACGCCGTACCAGGCGCCCGTGCCGATGGGCGTGTCAGCGTCCCATCCCATATTGGACTGCACGACTTGAGTGAAGCGTCGAGTCCAGTCTTGCTGCACGCGAAGTTCGAGCACCGTGTCAAAATCGCCCGCCAGGCCCGGAGCGGCGAAAATGGCGTTCGGTCCGGCGTAGAGCGACGCTGTCAGCCTGGTTTTCTTCTCGGCGGTCAACCAATAGTTGATCTGGCCGATGTAGCAGATCGAGTTGGAGCTGCGTTTCGTAAAGAACGTGTTGGCGCCCAGCGTGACGCCGTTCCACACTTCCAATTGATTGGTGACGTGCAAGTTCGTCAGTACGCCGGTGAATGCTCCGTCTTGAGAATAGAAGAACTGGTAGTCGCTCGAATAGAACGGCCGATACGGAGCAAGGAACCCGTTGTACCCGATGATCGTATTCATGCGCCCCGCCAGGATGTCCATGCCGCGCTCGGTAAGGATCGGCAGGTGGGCTGAAAGATACAAATCACGAAAGTCCTGGCCAAATCGCGGGTTGCCGACAGGGTAGTCGATGCCGCCCTTCGGTTGGCCCAGGGCGGCGTCGGCGCCGGCGAAGTAGCGAACCATGAAGCCAAGATCGAATTGGTCTTGCTTAAGCGGCTTCTGCATCACAAGACCTATCTGATTCACCAGGTATTCGTTTCCGAAGCGGTTTTGCCGCGGCTGGACGGAAAGCAATCCCGGCCCCGTAGAGGCGCCCGTGTACCCGCCCTCGACCCAGCCGAAGCTGCGAATTCCGCTATCCCCGTATAGGCGTCTCAGCCGAAAATTGTCCATCAAGATGTTGACATCCGAAACCGGCGTTGGCCCCAACCTCGATGGCGCGGGAATATTCCCTATATTCTCCGCAATCTCGGCGGGGAGAGACTCTGCTTCGAGTCCGTAAGTTGCGGCCAAAGTCGATTCCGAGTCGAATGGCCCAACTTCGTCCACAGTCGTCGCAGCTTCAATCGCTGATGACGGCTGCGACGACTCGCCTTGGGCGCACGCCGCCGGTTGCACGCCGAGCGTGATGGCAGGTAACAACGTGAAGAGCAGCGGCCAGGCAAGGCGATTGTTGCACGACATGTTCACCGGCCCCGACAGACAAGGAAAACGGTCCGCTGACCACGGGCCAAGGCCGCCCGCGGCATGCAATCGTACAGTTACAGTCGGCATCGTCATGCTCCTCACTTAGTTTCCATTTTGGCAGATGGCGCCTCTAATTCAGACGCTACGGAACGATTTATCCCAGCCTGGCAACGGAGGCTGCGCCGGTGCACAATGGTCGACTTCCGCGAACCGCGGCGTCGTGTGACTTTGCAAGCAAGTGGCGCTGATTTGCCCACAGGCCCCGGTTGGCATTGCCAAAAGCGCAAGGGCGAGCAGTGCGCCCGCGGGCGAGCGCGCAAGCGACGAGCCTTCAATTGCCTGGCCAAAAGCGCAAGCTCAAGCCTTCCGCCGACGACGACGAAAAGAGGAACGGTAACGGTCGCTGGCGCAAACGGACTGGCATACGGCTTTCACTTCGTCCGAGCGGTTCCGGAAAGGCGGGGGCGTCTGTGAGGCGATTGATCGCCACTGACCGTCGCTTCGTGACCGCGAGTCGCCGTCCGATTCACTCGGCGCAGTCCAGAGGACGGAAACGATCTGAAGGAGCATCTCGCGATGATCTCACGACTGCGCGGCGGGCGGACAGGCCGTGCCTTGACTCTGGTTGAAGTCCTCGTCGTGCTTGCCGTCGTCGGCATTCTGGTCGCACTGTTGCTGCCTGCCGTTCAGATGGCTCGCGAAGCCGCGCGACGAATGGACTGCCTTTCTCACTATCGCCAGGTCGGCGTGGCCGTTCATCAATACTATGACGTCTGGCGGGACAACTTCTTTCTGCACCATCCCTTCGATGCCGACGTCATTTCCAATGTCGGCTTGAGCAATTCATTCGCCGAGGTCTACTGGGAAGATAAGCTGATGCCCTTCGTTGGCGGCAGCCAGGCGGCCAATGACCAGCTTGCCAAACAAGGCGTATGGGTCGCTGCTGAAGAGATCTTCCGCTGTGCCGGCGACGATTCGCTGCGCAAGCCGTTCGTTGATCCGTCCAGCGGCGACGTCGACGGCATTCAGAACCGCACCAGTTACCTGATGAACTCGCTGCTGAGCCACAAAACCCGCCGCTACGGCTTGTGGACGCTGCACCGCTTCAGCTCGGAAATCGGCACGTCACAGTTTGTGGCCTTCTCCGAGCGAAACGCCGAAGCCTTCACCGTCGAGGCCGGCAACGATCCGCGACAGGACGATTACGATATCTGGCTCGGAACGGACATCATTCAGCCTTGGATTGCCTACGAGCGGCACGCGGGGGCCGCCAACTATCTGTTTCTCGACGGGCACGCGAGCTCGCTCGCGTGGGCGCCCGCCGTGCGCGGCATGTATCCAGACAAGAATGTGTTTCAAGCGGATATGAGCTACCCTTAGGCCGGCGCCGGCGCCCCTCGTAACGCGTTCGGCCTTGCGCCCGATATTAGGGGCGCTGCTTCTATTTACGAATAGCCTGGCGGAGCGCAACGGCAAGCGGAGCGGGGCTATCAAGCGGCAATCCGCTTGCCGTCATCGTCGTGAACGGCACGAAGACTCTGGGCCGGAGGCGATGAAGCGCGCCCGGTGGAAAGAATTCACAGGCGGCGCCACGGCGATTGCGGCAGGATCTGCATGCATTACGCTCGTTGCGTGACCTGACGACCGAGTGGCGGAGAATCCTCAGCGCCTCAGCAAAATCCCCATTGAGGCCGTTACACGCAGTCGATTAAATGCGTCCCTGCATCGCGAGCTGCTGTAACAGGGAAAGCGGTTCGAGCAGGTATAACAACAGATTCCTGAGGTCGTGCTAAGCGGCGCGTCCCCAATCACTCGTCACGGTCCATTGCAACCGGTCCGCGCGGTCGTCGGGCTCTTCCTGACCGCGGCGCTGCAAAGTCCGCCTGGGCAGGCCGCGCCCAAAAAGGCCGCGCCGGGCTCACGTCATTTCAGTACGCGCTTTTCTAGTTCTCCGGATCGGGCTGCGCGCAGGGTGCGTGATCGGCCGCTTGTTGTAGTTACCTGCTGCGTTGGGATCGGCGGTTATTGCTGGCTGTCTCCGACCGCTATTCCGGGGCGATCAGGAGCTGCGCGTGATCAGCAGTATGCATTGTATGTTCGGGGCGTTGCTCAAGGCGGTGGAGCGATCCCCAAAATGAAGGCACGTGGCGCGACGGACAAGCCGCCCAATGCGAGCAAGGAGCAAACATGGAGTGCGGCCGGTTCCGCCGGCAAGTCCGCCGCAGACAAACGATCAGTAAGACTTGCTCCCTGGCGCTCCTTGTTGCGGCAGTAGCGCCATGCGCCCGCGTTTTTGCGCAGAATGCTCAGCCGGACATTACCGACAGGCGATTGAGCAATCGAGCCGGCGCTCACTCGATACCGCTCTTGCCCGCGGCACATCCAGAGCAGACTCATTACTCAGCTCCCATTAACTCGACCCGGCTGACGGTGGCGTGGGAGGCGTCAGACGCTCTTCCTTGGGGCAATCCGGGGGCTCCGCGGTCGCCTGTCGCCAGCCCCCTGTATGCTGCGCTTTCCGGCGATCCGCCGCCGCTAGTGGCGCCTCCGCCCCCGCCTGACGCGGATCGTTTGCCAGCCCGAGCGCCGGAAACGGTCCCGTTGACCTCTTCGGCGCCCCCGCCGGCGAACACGCCTGCGACCGAAGACCGAACGGGGACCTTAGCAACGCGCGGGGAACAGCAGTGGCCGGAAATCCGGCTGGGCGGCTTTTTCCAACTTGACCACGTCAATTACAGTCAAGACCTCGCCAGCCGCCGCACCTATGGCGACATGCAGGATGGGACTGGCTTCCGCCGAGTGCGTCTGCAAGCTTACGGCAGTCTTGCTGAATTCACCAACTACAACATCATCCTGGATTTTGCCGTGGCTGGCCGTCCGAGTTTCCTGGACGTTTGGGGCGAACAGGAGAACCTGGGCCGACTCGGCACGGTTCGCATCGGCCAATTTCGACAGCCCACCAGCATGGAGGGCCAGACCAGCATTCGACATCTCGAATTCCTGGAACGCAGCGCCGCCTTTCAGGCCATGGATCCTTTCCGCCGCGTCGGCATCGAAGCATATAACACGTCGGAAGATCGCAATACGTCCTGGGCGGCTAGCGTCTACGTCACGGGGTTCACCTTCTTGGCCCCGATCGCCACGGGCAACGTCCAGCAATACGGCACGCTCGGCGACACGCGGTATGGCACGTTCATCGGCGATAACGGCGGTTATTCCACCGCGTGCCGAGCGACGCATCTGCTCTGGTATGACGAACCGGCGAACGGACGATACTTGATGCATCTCGGAGCCGGTTACAACTACAGTCGAACCGGCGGGAATGGGGGGCCGCCGGGGCCCATCAATGGACAGTTCTATATCGGGCGTACGATTCCGGGCGTCTTCGTCGGCGATCCGTTGACGCCGGGCATCACGGCCAACGGCACGCCGTTCGTCGCCAACACGGGAAACATTCCCGCCAAGGATTTTCACTACTTTCATGTGGAATGGGCCGGTCAGTACGGCGCGGCCCACTTCCAAACGGAGTGGCTTGGCACGGTGCTCAACACCATGACCGCGGGCACGATCTTTCTCAACGGCGCCTACGCTCAAGCGGGTTACTTTCTCACCGGCGAAAACGTCGGCTACAACCGCCAATTCGGCGTGATGGACTATCAAGTCAAGCCGTTCACCGAGTTCTTCGGCCTGGACAAAGGCATCTGCGGTTGGGGCGCTTGGGAAATCGCCGCGCGTTACGATTTCTTGAATCTCCCCAATGCCGGTTTCACTCCCCCGCCTGCGGCGGCCGTATTGGCCGGCACGATCAACGCCGGAACCTCTGGCGCCAACCCCAACCCCGGCACGTTGAACATGGCGTCGTTTGCGCTCAACTGGTGGTGGAACGTGAACACGCGCGTGCAGTTCAACTACATCAACGTCTGGCAAGCCAGCGACTTCGCCATTTACGGCAAGAGCTATACGGCCATTTTTGCCAGCCGCTTCCAGATTGAGTTCTAACGCGTCGCCCCGCGCGCTGGTAAGGTTTATTTAGGAGATGATTCACAAGCGACAAGGGGCGGGCCCAGCGCTTCACGCCGTGGCTTGGGCGCGGAATGAGATTCATCTACATGAGGGAAATATCCAATGAACATCAAGCAAGCGCACGCACGCAGAACAGGATCGATTCGACCTGACCGCATCGCGGAGACGGAGAAAGCCGGTTCCGCCGGCGTCATCGCGCTGATCGTCATCCTGGGAGTTTCTCAACACAGAATGCTCGCGGCCGAGAAACGGCAAAGCGCCGATGAAGCGCAGGCTGTAGCCGCCGAATCTGCCCAGCCGGCAAAGGCGCCTTCGCGATACAGGTTCTACGACGGACGCTGGTGGTACTGGACGTCGTCGAATCGCTGGGCCTGGCATGACGGCCGACAATGGGTTCTGTTCCAGCACGATAGCGTATCGCCGTCTGGCGCCGAGGCGCAAAACACAGCACGGGGCGAAAGCCCCGAAACATCGCAGGCTGGCGACTTGTCCGCTGCGCGGCCTTCCATCGAGGCCCTTCAAGCCGAATTGGTTGAATTGCAGCAAACCGTGCGGCAACTCAAAACCCGACTCCGCCAAGAGGAGATCGAAAGCCGCGCTCGAGCCCCACATCCTTGGTCGAGTTCCGACGAAGCCAGACTAATCAGGTTATGGCGCGCGCGACGGGCCGCGAGTCAGTTTTACGACATCAACTCGAGTGACTATTTCTTCTCGGGCAAAGGCCACTTCACGGATTGAGTGCGGAAGAGCCGCGCATTCTCATTTTGCCTTGGGCTAAGCCGGCCTTCGCTCACTCGGCGCTCTTCAAATGGAAATGGTACGTGTCGTAGTGCGGCAAGCTGCCGCCGGCGTCCTCCCAATAGAAGACGTACTTGCCGATGTGGCCGAGCCGAATCGTCGTATCGGCCCAAATTCTGTAGCCGCACTGCCGTGCACGCTCGCAGAAGCTGTAGTCTTCGCTCAGATACCAAAGCCCTGTCCCGTCCGGCTTGAGGATCGGATGAAAAAAGGGAATCACCGGGCTATCGAAACGTTCGTTGCAGTAGGGCAGCCCAAGCTGGTGCTGCATGTCGAGGTAAACCTGCCGCTTGACCAGCAGGAAGCCGGTGGCCGCGTACAAGATTTCGACCAGGCCGCCGCCTTGACCAAACACGATCTCCTTCGTCCCGGGGAGCACGTGGCTGGCCAAGGCGCGCCGGCTCTTCTTCGGGTAAATCGCGGATACGATCGGCACATTATGCTCCGACTACAGGCGCCGCGCGGCCGGTGACTACCTACACGTATAACGCCGATGGCCAGGTCTTGACCATGACGGACGCCATGGGCCATGAAACGCAGTACCAGTACAATGATTTCGGCGAATTGGTCCAGGAGACGCTTCCCGACCCCGATGGCGCCGGGCCGCTAACCTCGACCGTGCTAACGTGGACCTACGATGCCGATGGCAATCTGGCTAGCTCCACAGACGGCCTGAACCATACCACGACCTTCGCCTACAACGACCGGAACTGGAAGACAAGCGAGACGGATCCGCTCACGGGGACGACCAACTACGGCTACGATGCGACCGGGAACATGACTAGCCTGGAAGACCCGGACGGCAACACTACGACGTACGTCTATGACGACCTGAACCGCGTGATCAGCGATACGAACCAGCTTGGCGACGCGCGTTCGTACGTCTACGATCTCAACGGCAACCTGATTCAGGAGACCGACCGCGACGGCCGGGTGCGCGACTTCACGTATGACGACCTCAACCGCCAAACCGCCGAAGAGTGGATGGATGGCACAACGGTCGTCCGCACGATCAGTTATTCCTATAATGCCGATGGCGAGCTAACCAGCGCCAGCAGCCCCGACAGCGCGTACGCCTACACGTACGATGGCGAAGGCCGCACGACGAGCGTCGATAACTACGGGACGCCGACCGTGCCCAATGTCGTTCTGTCCAGCCAATATGACTCCAACGGCAATCGGACCCAGCTTTCCGCCGCGATCGACGGCACAGACGATTTCCTGAACACGTACGCGTTCGACGCCCTCAACCGGATGACGCAGCTCGTGCAGCAAGGCCAGACCGGCGGCAACTCGGTGGCAACCAAGGGGGCGAACCTCTCCCACAACCTGCTGGGCCAGCTCACCAGTATCTTCCGCACGGACTTTTTCGGCACGGGCCCGCAGCCCGACATCGCCACCAGCACGTTCTCTTACGACAGCGCCAATCGGCTGACGGAAATTGCCTACACGACCAACGGCGGCACGGCAATCGACGCCTACTCCTGGACGTACGACGCCGCCAACCGCGTCACCAGCATGACCACGACGACCGACGGCACGGCGACCTACAGCTA
>DASZUP010000030.1:0-2845 GCA_035547635.1 Pirellulales bacterium | reverse complement strand
TGCTGCTCCTTGGCGGCATGATATTCGGCGTTTTCGCTGAGATCGCCATGGGCGCGGGCCTCGGCGATGGCGGCAATGATGCGCGGCCGCTCCTCGGCGGTGCGGTGACGGTATTCCTCGCTGAGCGCGGCATGGCCGGCGGGCGTCATCGGAATCTTGTCGGGCATCGTGGCCTCCAACCGTCTAGAAAAATCAAAGGCCCGCGTCCGCCTTCGGCGGGCAGCGGACCGGGTGGTTCGGGAATGGGCGCAACCTGCCCGTCCGACGCGGCGCGGTCAAGCGGCTCCCGGGCAAATGCCGGCGGAGCCCGGGGCCCCGCCGGAAATTCTTGTCAGATCAGGGCTTTACAGCCGCCCATGCGGCGTCGGCCATGATCTCGGCGGCGCGTTTTGCCGCAATGCGGGCGCGGCCCGCGGTGGCGAGACGCAGGAAGTTGTACGCGGGGCCGAGGATCAGCGAATGCGCCGCCGGCCAGGGGAGGTCCTTGACCTTGCGGGCCTTGGCGAACCGGCTGTAGGAGGTCGACAAAGAGCCCTGGCCTTCGGCGAGGGTATCGGCGATACCCGCGAACTCGGGCGCGGTGACCGCGAGGGTGCGGATTTCATCGGTGAAGCGGAACAGCTCGGGATTCTTGAGGCCCCACGTGACGAGACCGCTCGCGGCCGCCCGCACCACCGCCTCGGCGGTGTCGCTCGAACTTTGCGATTCGCCGGACCAGCCTTCAACGGCGTCCTCGAGCAGCGCCATGGCGAGAGCGCCCTTGCCGTCGAAGAAGTGATAGATCGAGCCGGTGGTGGCGCCGGATGCTTCGCGAATGTCGTTGATCGTGGTGGCGATATAGCCCTTTTCGAGGAAGCAGCCGAGTGCGGCCTCGAGGATTGATTCGCGACGTTCGTCACCGGTCAAACGCTTGCGGGGCTTCACTTTTTTTGCAGCGGCACGAGCCATCTGATTCCCTTTCGTAAAAGATTTCTCTGGAATTTGTTTCCAGCATGGACGAGAGCAATATTCTAGTCGAGCGTTTTGTTTGGCTTTTTGGCCATAAAATCGTCGCGGATGGCTGAGAGCGGCGGAAACCGGGAGGTTTGGTGCTCTCCGCACGGGCGGCGCAGGGCGCAGTTCGATCCAGAAGTGAATGACCTACGATAACGTGCTGTTTTCGTTATCGGTTTTATGCCGCCACCGCGAGCGGGATAGCACGCTATTCCGGGGTTCAGCGGCTTGCGGTTTCCGGCTGTAGCGGTACGGCCGGTGAGCGAGAGGCCGACAGCCAGCGGCGCAGTGGCTGGTCGTAGAATCGATCGACGAGGAGGCTCAGGAGGACGATTCCTGCAACCAGCGGCAACGTGACACCGAGCGACTGGTCGTCCAATCCACTTTTGGTGAACAGCAGGAGCAGCATGTTCACAGCCGAGAAAACGGCGACGTGCAGCAGATAGAGCGGATAGGACATGGCGCCGAGGTCCTCCGCAAGGCGGGCGGTCGCACGGCCGGGGCGGGCGGCGGAGGCGAAAAGCAACACGGCCGGCAGCAGAATGGCGACGGTGCAAACGTCGAGCAGCGGTTTCAGGCCGGGCGGAGCGGGCAACCCCAGGGCAAGAAGCAGCAGCAGGCCACTCGGCCAGGCAGCCCAGGACGGCGCCCAGGCAGCGGCGCGCGCACGGTGCCGGTACAGCAGCACGCCGAGCGGAAACGAGAAGAAGGCGCGGGCAAGGAGGCCGGGCCAGGTGGCCGGGGAATGTCCTACGTCCAGCGACCCGTGCGAAATCACCAGGACAATGAGGCCGGTGAAGGCGATGAGGACGGTTGCGGCGAGGCCCGCGGTGCTCAGGTGCCGGTGCCAGAGTCCGAATGGCAGGTTGGCGGCCAATTCGGCGATGAGGCTCCAGGCGGGGCGGACCAGCCAATCGGCCGGCCGGGACCAGAAATCGGGCAAGAACAGCAGCCCGAGCAGCAGTCCGCTGATCGGCGGATGGCCGGCGAGGGACCAGCCGGCAAAGGTCAGCAGCAAGGCGAGGAGAAGCACCGGATAGAGGCGGATCAGCCGGGCCCGGAGGAACTGGGCAGCAGTCATCGAGGTGCCGAGCCTGCCGTCGTAGGCGTGGGCCAGGACCCAGCCGCTCAGCAGGAAAAAGAAATCGACCGCGAGATATCCTGAGGGCAGGGAGGCGCCGCCGAGAAATATCTTGCCGTGCCATTGCAGTACCACCAGCGCGGCGACGCCGCGCAGGCCGGCAAGCGCGATGAACTGCTCCCTTGGCGGAGATTGCATCGCGCCAGCATGGCCTTGCCGGGCTAAGAAATGGAAAAGGCGGCGCCGGAATTGCGGCGGATCGAAAAACGAAAAGGCGCGGCTCCGCCGGAGCCACGCCCTTCGTCAATTGTGAAGATCGATGTGGTCTTACGACGCCATCGAGAGATTGTCGGCGGCGGACTTGCCGGTCCGCTTGTCCTTGACGATCTCGTAGTTGACCTTCTGCCCCTCATCGAGGCCGTTCAGGCCCGAGCGCTGAACGGCGGAAATGTGCACGAACACGTCCGCCCCGCCCTCGTCGGGCTGAATGAAGCCGTAGCCCTTCTGCCCGTTGAACCATTTTACAGTGCCGGTAGCCATATAAGTCCCTCTCGCAGTCCTCTGCCGTAGCGGCCCCCAAACCTTTGATGGGCTCGCCTATCGAAATCTCGGTAGTGACGTCAGCAGGCGCGTTGAGGCGTCGCCAGGCACGGACAGTCGGCCGCAATATTCGACGCGCCGTTTTTAGCCTGAATTCTTAACGGGCACAATATGTCGCATGCATGACAGAATACCGCGAGCGGCCAAGGCCGTGCGGAGCGGAAAAACTGA
>DASZUP010000029.1:0-3544 GCA_035547635.1 Pirellulales bacterium | reverse complement strand
CCATCAATCGAGAGCTGGACAACGTCGGCAAGACGATCCGCTATATCGATCCGGTCGAGCACCGCCCGAGCGATCAGTTGCGCTCCCTCGATAAACTGTGCGATGAGATGGAAGCGGGCCGGGTGGAGCTGCTGATCATTTTGGGGGGCAATCCGGTCTACACGGCGCCTGCGAATCTGGAATTCAGCGAGCGGCTGAAAAAGGTGCGTTTCATCGCCCGCCTTTCTTCCTACTATGACGAGACGTCGTTCCTTTCGCACTGGCACATTCCCGAGGCGCATTACTTGGAAGCCTGGGGAGATGCCCGCGCTTTCGACGGTACGACGACTATCCAGCAACCGCTGATCGCGCCCTTGTATGGCGGCAGGACCTCCCACGACCTGGTGGCGGCTCTTGCCGGGCAGTCCGACCGCACGACTTACGATATTCTGCAGGACGCCTGGCGAGAACGATTGCCGGGCGACGACTTTCCCAAGCGCTGGCGGCGCATTGTCCACGATGGGATTGCGGACGATTCGCAATCCCCAGAGCGCGAGGCGCCGTGGAAGTTTTCCGACAAGCCGACGCCCGTGAAGGCGCGCACCGACAGCCGCTCGTTGGAGATTTCCTTTCCTCCTGATCCGCACGTCTGGGACGGCCGATTTGCCAACAACGGTTGGCTGCAAGAAGCGCCGAAGCCGCTCAGCAAGCTGTGCTGGGACAACGCGGCCCTCGTCAGTCCGGCCGATGCTCAACGCCTGGGACTGGAAAACGGCGACGTCGTGGAATTGGAACTCTCCGCCCGATCGACGCAGGCCGCCGTCTGGATCATGCCCGGTCAGCCGGAAGGCGCCATCTCGCTAAGCCTGGGCTATGGCCGCCAGCGCGCCGGCCGCGTCGGCAGCGGCCTGGGCTTCAACGCTTACGCCATCCGGCTGCAGGAGCCGGCCTGGTTCGCCTCGGGACTGCAGTTGCGCAAGACGGGCGAGAAATACCGCTTGGCGACGACGCAGGATCACTCGCGAATGGAAGGCCGCGACATCGTGCAAACCGGCACGTTCGCCGAGTATCAGAAAGACGAAGACTTCCTGGCCGAATCGAGCAAGCATCGCGAAGAGAGCCGCCGCGCTAACGAGTTGCCGACGCTGTATCCCGACTTCGAGAACCCCGAAAACGCCTGGGGCATGACGATCGACCAGACGGCCTGCATCGGCTGCAACGCCTGCGTGCTGGCCTGCCAGGCCGAGAACAACGTCCCAATCGTCGGCAAAGAACAGGTCATCAACGGCCGCGAGATGCACTGGCTGCGCATCGATCGTTACTATCGCGGCGAGTTGGATGACCCGGACGTCTATTTTCAGCCCATGATGTGCGTCCACTGCGAGGACGCTCCTTGCGAGTTGGTCTGCCCGGTCGGCGCCACGGTGCACAGCCACGAGGGCTTGAACCAGATGGTCTATAACCGCTGCGTCGGCACGCGGTACTGCTCCAACAATTGCCCCTATAAGGTGCGGCGGTTCAACTTCCTGAAGTACAACGACGACACAACGCCCGTCCTGAAGCTGCTGCGGAACCCTGACGTCACCGTGCGGAGCAGGGGCGTGATGGAAAAGTGCACGTACTGCGTGCAGCGGATCAATTCCGCTCGGATCGAGGCGCAAAAAGAAGACCGCCCGATCCGCGACGGCGAGGTGGTGACCGCCTGCCAAGGCGCGTGTCCCACGCAAGCGATCGTGTTCGGCAACCTGAAGGACGAGCAGAGCGAGGTCAACCGCCTGAAGCGTTCGCCGCTGTCGTACTCGCTGCTGGCTGAACTGAATACGCGCCCTCGCACTTCGCATTTGGCGCGGCTGCGCAATCCGCATCCCGATCTGTTCGAAGACAAGCCGCTGGACGCCGAGCCGCTCTATAAGCAGCAGGGGGCTCGGCTATGAACGAGAAAGGCCCCATTGAACTCACATCCAAAGAGCCGCAGACGCCGTTGACAACGGGCGTCTTGCCGGTGCTCGAGCCCGGCCACACTTACGGCTCGGTGACCGACAAGATCAGCTCGATCGTCCTGACGCAGCCGACTCCCAAAAGCTGGTGGGTCGGGTTCCTGGTCGGCTTCGTGCTGTTGATGCTGCTGACGTATGCCACGATCTACCTGTTCGCCACCGGCGTCGGCATTTGGGGCAACACGGTTCCGGTCGCCTGGGCGTTTCCCATTGTGAATTTCGTCTGGTGGATCGGCATCGGTCACGCCGGCACGCTGATTTCCGCAATTCTGCTGCTGCTCAAACAACAGTGGCGCACCAGCATCAATCGTTTTGCCGAAGCGATGACCCTGTTCGCCGTTTCCTGCGCCGGGCTGTTTCCGCTGTTGCACCTGGGCCGGCCGTGGGTCTTCTACTGGCTGTTCCCCTATCCGAATACGATGGACCTCTGGCCGCAGTTCCGCAGCCCGCTGGTCTGGGACGTGTTCGCCGTGTCGACTTATTTCACGGTCTCCACGCTGTTCTGGTTCGTCGGTCTGATCCCCGACCTGGCGACGCTCCGAGACCGGGCCACGCGCAAGACGCCGCAAATCATTTACGGCATGCTGGCGATGGGGTGGCGCGGCTCGGCGGCGCATTGGAACCGCTACGAAACCGCGTACCTGCTGCTGGCCGGCCTGGCGACGCCGCTGGTGATTTCGGTGCATAGCATCGTGGGCATGGACTTCGCCGTCTCGATTCTGCCGGGCTGGCACAGCACGATTTTCCCCCCGTACTTCGTCGCGGGCGCCATCTTCTCCGGCTTCGCCATGGTGGTCGCGCTGGCGATTCCGCTGCGATACATCTACGGCCTGCAGGACTTCGTCACGCTGCGGCACCTCGACGCCATGGCCAAGATCATGCTGGCCACGGGCTGCATGGTTACTTACGGCTACTTCACGGAAGTTTTTTTCGCCTACTACAGCGGCAATCCCTACGAGCGGTACGTAATCGTCAACCGCGCCTTGGGCCCCTATGCATGGAGTTACTGGCTGCTGATCTTGTGCAATTGCATCGTGCCGCAACTGCTCTGGTCGCGCGTGATCCGTCGCAACGTTTATGCGTTGTTCGCGATCTCGCTCATCATTAACCTGGGCATGTGGCTGGAGCGGTTCGTGATCATCGTCATCAGCCTGAACCGCGACTACTTGCCATCGGCGTGGCACATGTACTACGCGACTCCCTGGGACTTCGCGCATTTGTTCGGATCGATCGGTCTGTTCCTTACGCTGCTGTTCCTGTTCATTCGCTTCCTGCCGATGATTTCGATCTTTGAACTCCGCGGCCTGGTGCGCGAGACGGAAGGAGAGGCCGAATGACGGCGAAGAGCGACGAACTGTACTGCCTGCTGGCCGAATTCGAGGACAGCGAAGCCATCATTCACGCGGCGCACCGCGCCCACGAGGCGGGCTATCGCTGTCTCGACGCCTTCAGCCCGTTTCCGATCGAAGAACTTTCCGAAGCGATCGGCCATCACCACAATCGGTTGCCGCTGGTCGTGCTGATCAGCGGCATTGTCGGCGGAGCGGCGGGGTACTACATGTTGTATT
>DASZUP010000028.1:0-3184 GCA_035547635.1 Pirellulales bacterium | reverse complement strand
GAACGACGCCACGATCTACGCCACCCCCGTTGCCGGGTTCTACTGCCCGACGCGTCGCGCCCCGTTGATTTTCAACGGATATGCCAAGCTGGACTACGCGGGCTGCACGGGCGACAACATGAATGCCACCGGCGGCAATGGGGCCATCGTGGAACGTATGTGTTCCAGTGCCGTCAGGCTCGCCGACGTAATCGACGGCACGTCGAACACGTTGGTCGTCGGCGAAAAGCAGCAGAACATCAAAAACTTCGGCGGCAGCGGCGGCGACAATGAGCCGTGGGTCAATTCGGGCTGGGACCAGGACAACATCCGCTTCGGGTCGTTAACCTCGACTCCGGCCCCCGATTCGGACTACCCGGCCGAGCCGCCCACCTACTGGAGCACCCGGTTTGGCGGTTCTCATCCGTCGGCCTTCAATGCGGCGTTTCTGGACGGATCCGTTCGCGCCATCAACTACGCCGTGAACGCGGAAAACTTCCGCCGGATGTGCGTGCGAAATGACAACATGACGGTTGAGCTGCCGTAGTTCATGCGAACGCGAGGCCGTTGATGTTTCCGGCATTCCTGGGGCGCCAGATTCAATTGTGAGGAAAAAGGCGATGAAAGTCCGTAAAGGCGGTAACGTGAGGGCGCAAGCAGGCGTAAAGCTTGGCTTCACGCTGGTTGAACTGCTGGTAGTGATTGCGATCATTGGCATTCTGATCGCGCTGCTGCTGCCCGCCGTGCAGGCGGCTCGCGAAGCCGCTCGGCGTACGCAGTGCACCAACAATCTGAAGCAGTTGGCGCTGGGTTTTGAGAACTACAACGATACGTTTCGGGTGTTGCCCGACGGCGGCAAAGACGGCGCCACGGCCCCGGTGAGCACGGCCAATTCAGGTTGCAGTTCACTGTGCTGCTCCGGTTGCTCGCGCGGCGAATGGAACTGGGCCTACCAGATTCTGCCTTTTGCGGAGCAGATCAATCTCTATCAGCAGCCGAGCGACAGCGTGATTCTGAAAACGCCGGTCGCCACCTACTACTGCCCGACGCGCCGTGCGCCGTTGATCTTCAGCGGATACGCAAAACTGGACTATGCCGCCTGTGCCGGCGACGGCACGGTGCAGAACGGCGCCGTGGTGGAGCGCATGGTTTCGTCGCCGGTCCGTCTGGCGGACGTCTTTGACGGAACTTCCAGCACGATTGTGGTGGCGGAAAAACAGCAGAACATCAAGTACTTCGGCGGCAGCGGCGGAGACAACGAGCCGTGGGCGAACTCGGGCTGGGACGTCGACAACATCCGCTTCGGCAAGCTCACGGAGCCGCCGGCGCCCGACGCGGACTATCCCGCCGAACCGCCGGCCATTTGGAGCAACCGGTTTGGCGCCTCTCATCCGGCCGTGTTCAACGCTGCATTTCTCGACGGCTCCGTTCGCGCCCTCAACTACTCGATCTCGGCCGAAATGTTCCGGCGGATGACCGTGCGGAACGATCAATTGGCCGTCGAGTTTCCTTAACAGGATTCAGCGGCGCTACAGCGTCGTGTCGTACCATGGCGACTACATCCGCCGTGGTACGCACTCGCGAGGTAAGTCGACTTAGTTCCATGAAGTGGGTTTTAGTCCTATTAGCTAGTAGACAGCGGCCCATTATTACGGTTCCATCAGTCGATGTTTGCGCACGAATGTAATAATAAAGAATAATTGTAGCACGCTCACGAAACGCTAATGATTTGCTAACATGCGTCTGTAAGAATCGCTGCGTCGTAGAGGTCGGAGTTGACCTCTCAAGGAACGAGTGAGAAGAGACATTCCGGCAAGCTCTTTTAGCCGTCGCCTCCCTCGCCTGACAGTCGAGGGAACCCAAGAACGAAAGGGGCTTTTCGTTCGTTCCCATGACGGGCTTCCGACGATCGTGCGCGCTGATTTCCAGCGCGCAGTATTATCCGTCGGACGTTCAGGCCCACAACGCAGGTTCATTCTTACAGGAGAAGCGATGAAAGGGAACGTTAGCGAGCATTCGAAGCAGAGCGCGCAGCAGCAGCCAGGCTTTACGCTGGTGGAACTACTGGTGGTGATTGCCATCATTGGCATTCTGATTGCGCTGCTATTGCCGGCCGTGCAGGCGGCGCGTGAAGCGGCCCGCCGGACGGAGTGCACGAACCATCTGAAGCAGCTCGCGATAGGATTCCAGAATTATCATGATACTTACCGCGTGCTGCCTGATGGCGGCAAAGACGGGGCCACGTCGCCGGTGAACACGTTGACTCCCAACTGCAGTTCGCACAAGTACAACGGCTGCTCGCGCGGCGAGTGGAACTGGGCCTATCAGCTTCTGCCGTTCGTAGAGCAGCTCAACCTCTATCAGCAGCCGAACGACAACACGATCCTGAACACTCCGGTGGCCACATACTACTGCCCGACCCGCCGCGCGGCCTTGATCTTTCACGGGCACGCCAAGACGGACTATGCCGGCAACGGGGGCGATGCGTTCAGGTCCTATAACGGCGCCGTCGTGGAGCGGATGGTCGTTTCGCCGGTGCGGATGGCCGACATCTTTGACGGCACCTCGAGCACGATTATCGTGGGTGAGAAGCAGCAGAATATCAAGAATCTCGGCGCCAGCGGCGGCGATAACGAAGCCTGGGTCAATGCCGGTTGGGACCAGGATGACATGCGATTTGGCATCTTGACCTACCCGCCGGCACCGGATGCAGATTATCCGCCCGAGCCGCCGACCTACTGGAGCTATCGATTTGGCTCGTCCCACCCGGCGGTTTTCAATGCCGCCTTCGCGGACGGTTCGGTTCGTGCGATCAACTACAGCATCACTCCGGAAATGTTCCGGCGAATGTGCGTGCGGAACGACCAGTTGGCTGTAGAGTTCCCCTAGTTGTTTTGTTTGTTCAGAAGGAACGTAGACGATGCGAAATTTCCGCGCTTTTGCTTTGTTGGTTGGACTCGGCTGCACGACTCTCCTGGGCTGCAGCGGAGGCGATGCCGCGCTCAACGAGCCAATGACCGAGGAGCAACTGGCAGAGCAAGATAAGCGAGTGCAGGCCGAGGAGGAGGCCCACTTCAAGCAGATGCAGGCGAACGCACCCGCTCAGACCCAGCCGCAAGGCGAGTAGAACGCGCGGCTAGGGCGCCGGCGTCGGCGCGCGTTGCCGCAGCGGTGGCAATTGTATCAGGCGGCGGGCGGGGGGGAC
>DASZUP010000027.1:0-3748 GCA_035547635.1 Pirellulales bacterium | reverse complement strand
AGTTCGGCGACGACGCGGGCGTCTCGCGACAGTCGCGTGAAGTGCGGCGCCAGGCCGCGGCGATCGCCGGCCGACAAGTCGCAGCGGCCCCGATGCCGCAGCCAACTCTCCATCCGCCCCAAAGCGTCAAACAGGAAGTTCAGTTGCCGCAACACGCGATTGCCTGCCGAACTGAGCCGCGGGTCATGCACGGGACCGGGAACCAAACGAGCCTGGCGGAGCGCGCGTTGCGGGTCGCCGAGGATGAACTCGACTTGCGAACGGCTGGTGCAGCCCGCCAACAAGTCCACCATGCCGGCCACTTCTTGAGCGGTCAGAGCGGCGCGCCGGGCGGCCGCCAGCGCTTCGAGCTGGTTGCCCGCGGGCAACCGCGTTAGCTGCCGCGCCACGCTGAAGGACAGCAGCCCCAAGCGAAGATCTTCCTGGCACTCCGCCGATAGTCTTTCCAACAGCGCCAAACGCCGGCAGACCCAGCTTTTATGGCGGCCCAGCAGCTCGGCCGCTTGCAGTTGCGATAAGCCGTCTTCGCGCACCAGAGCTTGAACCACCCAGGCTTCTTCCAGTTCCTTCACCCGCCCGCTCGCGCTGTTGAGCGCCAGGATCGCCGCCTTGGCCTCGCGTTCATCGAGCGACAACCGGCGCGTCTGCAGTTCGGAGAATCCCGGAATCGAGCGAGCGGCCGCCAACCGCTTGAAGCCATCCAGTACCTCGATCGCGTCGTCTTTGATGAACACCGCCAGCGGAGAAAGCTGACCGTAACGCGCTAGCGCGCCGGCCATCGCGGCTTCCGCCGCCGCATCAGGCAGGCGATAGCGGCGATAATGTTCGCCCAACAGCGGCAAGGGCAACAGGCGAATCTCGCCCTCCGGCCAGGCGTTCAACGGGTCGTTGCTGGCGGCAATCACCATGGCGTCTCCTCAAGATAAGATCGTTGCCGCTCGCGCGGCTGCGATGCTTCGGACGCCCAATATTCAATCGCTCTCGGGCGGCATGCCTATACCGGGCGACGCAGTTGACAGACTCGAGGGCGACTTACGACGCCGTGTCAGGCCGAGTCGCCCAAAGCGTTTTCGCCGTCGCCCCCAGCGTCTCTCACGCTGCACCACGCGTCGTAAAGCCTGACGGCAAGAGCAAGAACAAAAACGCCGCCAGGGCGAACGCCGCGAGACAATAAATAAGACGTAACAGCCGGGCCGATGGCAGCAAGTTTTTTCGCCGGCGGGCGCTGGGCGCTGGCCCACGCAAGGCTCTTCGACTGCCGACTCCGCCGCTAACGGTTCGGCCTGTCGACGCTCGCTGATTCGCTTCCGCCGCCGGCAACTCTGCTCCCGACGGCAGGCCCGGCCCTGGGCCGTCTTCCGCCATTGCTGCGCCGCACGCCACCGGCGCCAACGGCAGGCGGCGTTCCGGCACGCTTCGCTGCAATAGCGAGCCTGGACCCGCCGCGGCTCGAACTCCCGCTCGCAGCCTTTCAACAGACACCGGCGCCGCCTGGCCGGCCGGCCGCGGACTTGCTTCGTGGCAAGATGGCGTTCATCTTTAAGGAGGCCCAAGGGAGCGTCTACTCCCAAACGGTCAAGTCTCGGAGGGGAGCGCCAACTCCTCTCCGAGACGCTTCTCACACTACCGCTGCCTCCGGCAGCTCAGCTACAGCGTAAGTCGACGCTCAGCGATCCGCCATCTTCAGACGAGTCCGGCGCCATACGGCCGATGAGACTGCCGCCTGCCGACGGCAAAATCGCCCGGCCGGCCTTGCCAAACTGGCCTGGTCCGTGGGCGCCACTGACAGTCTTGAGCCAGCCGCTCCTTGGCCGCTTGAAAGTCGACCGGATAGCGCCGCGTGGTGATAGCCGGCTGCGTCGGCCGATCGCGAGTCAGCTCCATCAGGCAGAGCCAGCTCGAATTGGCCTGCCAGCGATCGTAAGGCTCAAAGGCAGTGATCAAAACCGAAGTCATACCGCGGCCAGTTGTGGGTTTGATACGGTAACAGCAAGAGGTTGAAAGCGGCTATCTCCGGGCTGCGAGAAATGACTGAATTCTCCGATCAAAGCGCCAGTAGTTTTGTGCAAGTTTTGCTCCACTCCGCCGCCGCCGGGCTCGTCCCGGTGGAGCGCCGATTGATCAGCTAGAAACCTCGCCTCACCGCGCCCCTTTCCCCTTTTCCGCGTTTGTCCGCCGCCGCCGCAAGCGGCGGCGGACAAACGCGGAAAAGGGGGTGCGAATGTTTGCGCACCAGCTAGCTGTAAATCATCGCCCGCCCGGGGCAAGCCCGGGTCGTGACCACCCCCAGCCGTCCACATCCCTCGCACTAGCCGAAAAGATGATGATGGCCGCCCAACTGACGCTGTGACGCCATAGGGGGCTGGCCGGATGGCGTCGTCGTGTCCGACCAAATGGTTTGTAGCCGTTCCTTGACGCCCCGAGGCAGGCCAGAATTGACCGCCGCTTGCGCCTCGTCGCTGCCGGAATCGAAATCGTCGAAGCCTTGGTATGGACCGGGCGACCGGCGGTTGACTAGCAGTTCGAACCCTTGGCCGTCCGATATGATTCGACGCGCGCCCAATAGGAATGCGGCTTTCCGTTCTTCCGCCGTTCGAACCGTCTGAGAAACATGGGCGATCCCTCACTCGCGATCCACTGTCGCGAACAAGGATCCCACGCAAACAGGCGAAGTCAATGAAGAAGGTCTTCACTACAACGCCTTTCGCCGCTCCCTACGGCATCAACATTGGACTTACGTCCGGTTTTGGCCCCGGATCTCTGGAAACTGTCGCCAAACTCTCTAACTTGGAGCTAACAGTCCAGCAGCTTAGGACTGAGTCAATAGAACCTGACCGCGCCGATTCCTTGAGCTGTTCGTGGGCCGCCGCTACTATCAGGAAGTCGGGGCAACCCGATACGGCCCGGCTCCAGGTTCCTGCCCCACCTGTTGTCCGGGCTCGTTTGTTGGCTCTTCCGTTTTTAAGTGTGACGGCGCCTCAGAAGCTGAGCGCGGACCAGGCCTTCGCCAAGTACAAGCAGCAGAGCTACGCCGAACTGGTCAGTCACGAATTCAAAACGCCGTTATTCTGGTGATCGGCGCCAGGCTTGTGCAACGCAAGGTTCTCCAATTCCTCGGTCACAAGCCCGCCACGTGCGGCGAACGACCGCGGTTGAAGTAGGCCAGAGCGACGCTCGGATTGAGTTGGATCGCGCGATCGGCGTCATCGGTGGCTTTCTCGAATTCGCGCCGATATAACCAGACCGTGCTGCGGTTGTTGTAGGCGATTGCGTCGGCGCGATTGATGCGAATCGCCGCATCGAGGTCGGCCAAAGCGCGATCGAAAGCTCCTTGCTTGGCTCGAATGGCGCCGCGCACGCTATACACCACGGCATCTTGAGGATCGAGATGGATGGCCTCATTGAGATCGGCCAGCGCCCCGTCGTAATCTCCCAGATGGCTTCGCAGCGCGCCCCGAGCGCTGTATGCCTCACCGTCGCCCGGATCGAGCTTAATCGCCTCGTTTAAATCGGTCAGCGCAGCTCCAAGATCTCCCTTTTTCTGATGTAGACTACCTCGGAACGCGTAGATCATCACCGACCTCGGGACGAGCCGAATGGCTTGGTCGAGGTCGGACAGCGCCACGTCGATTTCGCCGCGCAAATCATAAACCCAAGCGCGATCGCAGTACGCGGATACGGATCGTGGATCGAGCTCGAGCGTTTTATTCAGGTCGCTAATGATAGCTTCCAGGTCCCTCCGATCACC
>DASZUP010000026.1:0-4991 GCA_035547635.1 Pirellulales bacterium | reverse complement strand
TCGGCCAGGACTTCTTCCATCGGCTTGGTGGCGTGCTTGCCGCGCATTTTTGGAATTGCGCAGAACGTACATAGCCGGTCGCAACCTTCGGAGATCTTCAAAAAGGCGAAGTGCGGCGGCGTGATCCGCATTCTTGCCGTGTCGGGCAGCGGCCGCGACGGGGCTGGTTGGAACACGGTCCGTTGTTCCGTCAGACCGCCCAGCAGCCGATCCGCCACCTTGGTCACGTGCTCTCGGCCGAAGACCCCCACCAGGTGGTCGATCTCCGGGCAGCTTTCGAGCAACGCCTCTTTTTCCCGCTCTGCCAGGCAGCCCGAGACGATGACGCCTTTGATCGCCCCCTGGCGTTTCAAGTCGAGCATTTCGCGGATGGTGGCGTACGATTCTTCGCGCGCTCGCTCGATAAAGCCGCACGTGTTGACGATGACGAAGTCGGCTCCTTCGACATCTCCGACCAGCCGATAGCCATCCAACTGCAGCAGGCCCAGCATTCGCTCGCTGTCGACCAGGTTTTTAGGGCAGCCGAGGCTGACGAAGCTATACCGGCCTTTTGCGGAGCCGGGCTCTTCGGCGCCGCGCGGAGCAGGCTGTGCGGGGGAATCGATAATCGGAAGTTGGCTCATCTATCTTTCTTAATGCTCCGTTCGCTTTCTTAATGCTCCGTTTGATCCGGCTTGGCGGCGGGGTGCAATGGCTCGACCGACTCAATCAGGATGATCGAGAGTTCCTGCTCTCGTTCTTTCGCCTCTTCTTCATTTTCACTCAGCCAGGTAAAGACTGTGGCGGTCGTTCGGCCGATTTGGATCATCTCGGGATGCCGAATGTCATACGAATTCCCGCTCGCCATGTTGATCCGAAATGGCCGAAACGGTTCCGCGGTCATGTAATTCACGATGCGTTTTGCCGCCATCATCGGTTGGCGCCTTCCCGAGAGACTGGTCCAATCAAGCGTGAAGAAACGACGTCCCAAGCGTTTACGACTATCCTATCCTGTGGGGGGCGAATTGACGAGTGGCGCGACGACCGCAGGAAACGCCGACGATCTGGTAAGCTGGCGTCACGCCTATGAATAAAACGGCCCTTCTACGCGGTGTCGTCGCCATACTCCTGATTCTGGGGGCCGTCGTCGCTTGGATTTACGCCCCGCTGAACGCGGACGATCTGGGCCGGTATGTCGAGCATGGGCGACAATTGGGCGCCTGGGGGCCGGTCGCGCTGGCGGTGGTCTATGTGCCGGCTACGGTGCTGCTGATTCCCGCCTCCTGGGTCACTTTGGCGGGAGCCTTCGCTTTCGGCGTGCCGCGCGCCTTCGCGGCCGTCTCGGCCGGCAGCACCGCAGGCGCCTCCCTGGCGTTCTTGCTCAGCCGCTGTTTGCTGCGAGGTTGGGTTGAAACCAGGCTGGCAGCGAACCCACGGTTCAGAGCGCTCGATCGGGCGGTCGCCGAGCAGGGCTTTCGGATTGTTTTTCTCACGCGGTTGTCTCCGCTGATGCCGTTTGGCGTGCTCAATTACGCCTTTGGCGTCACGAACATCTCGTTTGGCCGCTTTACTTTGGCCTCCTGGATTGGCATGCTGCCCGGCACGCTGATGTACGTGTATCTCGGTTCCGCTGCCAGGCAACTGACCGACATTGTTTCGGGACAGGCCGCCGCCGGCCCCCTGAGTCAATCGCTCTTTTTCGTCGGGCTGGCTGCCACCGTCGCCGTCACGTATCAGTTAACGCGGATCGCGAGCAAGACCTTGCGCGAGGCAGTCGGCGACGAAAGACCTTGAAACTCAATCAGCTCAACCAGCGGGCCGCATCTTCGGCCCAGTAGGTGAGAATGATCCCCGCGCCGGCGCGGCGGATGGCCGTGAGCGACTCGAGTGCGACGGCGCGCTCGTCGAGCCAACCCTGCGCCGCGGCCGCTTTGACCATGCTGTACTCGCCGGAGACGTTGTAGGCCGCCAGCGGCACGCCGGGGAAGTTGCGGTGCACGGCCGAAATAATATCCAGATAAGCCAAGGCCGGTTTGACCATGATCAAATCGGCGCCTTCGGCCAGATCGAGTTCGACTTCGCGCAGCGATTGCCCCGCGTCGCACGCCGGATCCATCTGGTAGGTGCGACGATCGCCGAACTGCGGCGCGCTTTCGGCGGCGTCGCGAAACGGACCGTAAAACGCGCTGGCGAACTTGGCGGCGTAACTCATCAGCGGCAGGTGCGAGTATGCGTGGGCATCGAGCGCCCGGCGAATAGCGCCGACCATCCCGTCCATCATGCCGCTGGGCGCCACCATATCGGCGCCGGCTTTCGCGTGGCTGACCGCCTGCCGGCCCAGCAGTTCCAGCGTGGCGTCGTTGTCGACGTCCGTCCGACCGGTCTTGTCATTCACCACGCCGCAATGGCCGTGATCAGTGTATTCGCAGAAGCAGACGTCGGTGATGGTCAGCAGCGACGGCGCGCTCTGCTTGACCGTGCGCACCGCGTCCTGCACGATACCCGCGTCACTGCAGGCGTCGCGGCCTACAGCGTCTTTCTGCTCCGGAATGCCGAACAGGATTACGCCCCCCAGGCCCAGCCCCGCGAGCCGCTCCGCTTCGCGCGCGAGCATGTCAAGTGAAAGCTGGTACTGGCCCGGCATCGACGCGATTTCCTGGCGGACGCCCTGTCCGCGGCGTACGAACAAGGGCAGAATCAGGTTTTCGGGCGTGAGGCGCGTTTCACGCACCAGGCTGCGGATGCGGGAATCGTATCGCAGGCGGCGCAAACGCGTGACGGGAAAGCCGGCGGCGGGGCGCTCCGGCGAGCGGTCGGCGGGCGATGACTCGGGACTCATGTAGCGGTGTTCGCTTTGGCGGCGGCAAATGGGAAATACGTTCGCCCGCGCGTACGCGGCGGGCTTGTACAGTCTAGCCTAGCGCGGCAGAGCGGCGAGCAAAAGGGGGCCGCGACGTGAAAGCAGGCAAAAAGGGCTGCGGCCCCCGCAGCCTTTATTGCAGCCATTCTGGCCTGAAGATCATCGTCAGGCCGAGCGCCAGGATGACAAGCCCGCTGACAAGCTTCAGCCAGCGACCTTCCGACTGCTGCAGCCGCCGGTGCGAGAGGGTGACGACGGTCAATACGAGCATCACGGTGTCGTCGAACATGTACGCCACGTTGTACAGGCCCAGGTAGAGATAGTTTTCCCAGGCAGGAAGCCCCTGCAAGGTGAGGATCTGCGTATAGAGCGCCGGCAAACCGGCCGTGCAGAGCAGCTCGATGACGTTGACCAGCACCGCCAGCGCTGCCGCGCTGACCAGCGCTGCCGTCAGGTATTTGGCCGTGACGATCTGCCGCACGCGCGCGTAAATGCCAGGCTTTGCGGAATCGGGAATCGATAAGCTGACGCCACGGCCAAATGCCACGAAATCCTTGACGTTGATCAGTCCGATGACGGTGGCCAGCAGGCCCAGGGCAATTTGCGTCGGCCGGGCCCAGCCGATCATCGCAAACACATTCAACCACGCCGCCATGAAGGCGAAATAGGCCAGCCCGCTGATCGCTACGAACGTGCCGGCGATGACGATGATCTTCTTGCGGTCTTTGATGTTCACCAGCACAGAAAGCAGGAAGATCAGCACCCACATCGCGCAGGGATTGAAGCCGTCGACCAGCCCCACCAGAAACGTGAAGCCAGGCAATCCCCAATCTCGAACCCGCAACGGCCCGAACAGCGGCAGGACAATCTGTTGCTCGCTCGTGTCGCCCTCGGACGGGGGCGCGGTTATCTCGTTGTCGGGCAATGGAACGGGATCGGCCTCTAACTCAGGCGGCAGCGGAGGAACTTCGACGGCCGATTCGGTCGGGACGGCTTCGCCGGTCACAGGCGCGCTGAGAATTGGTTCACTCGGAATCCGCTCGCTGGTCGTCGTTGCGGCGCTGGGCGAGCTGTCGGGCGCCGGAAACGCTTGCAGACCGGCCAGACAGAAGCCGCTTGCTGCCAGCAACCAGCGGCCGCCGCTGGTTGCTTTCAATGCGCCGGCGACGAGCCGGAGGGCGCCTGGACGAGAATGCTCGCCTATCGGCGCCGCGCGCTTTTCCGGTTCGGCGTTCCGGAACAGCCCTTCGAGCTGTCGGCCCGTCGTCTCGGCGCTTTGAAAGCCGACCATGAAGCGACCGCAGGCATAAAAGCACGGCAGCCCGGTCGCCGGCATGTGGTGCTGCTGCGAAAGCTGCATCAACCGGTCGCGAGCACCGGCCTCGCTCATTACGTCGTGGATTTCCACGCGGATGCCCGGCCGGCGCCGCTGAAGTTGTTGCAGGAATGCCTTGGCGTCGCGGCAGTGCGGGCAGCCTTCGCGAGTGAAGGCGTGTATCGTGTAGAGCTGTTGGATCTCGCGGCGAGTCGACTCGGGATCGAGAAACCCAAACTTCATTTGCCCATAGGCATAGAAGGCGGGCGCCGTCGGCTTTTCGACGCCTTGCCGTTTGGCCAGCTTCCAGAGCCGCGTCAGAGCGCCGTGGTCCTTCAACACGTCGTATGTTACGACACGGAGGCCCGGTTGCTTGCGTTCCATCTCGGCTGCCAACTGCAGGGCTTTCGTCGAAAGGTCGGAATCCGGCAGGTAAAAGACTTCGAGGATTACGTCGCCGACTTGATGGTCTGCGGCGCGTAGCGGCGACCCTGGCAGCGCCGCCACGGCCCAGATCGGGCCTTGCCCCCAGATCGCACTCGCCAGCAGCAGCACGACGAACGCCGTCCGCGGCCACTTACAGCCGCTGGTTGCGAATCGGTTCCCGAAGGTCGATTCTGGTTGACGTCTCATCTTCAGATTTCGCTTTCGTGGTTCGCGGCCAGCACAAGGAGTCCTAGTTTGGCTTTTGGGGAACGCGACTCGTACGTCCTCGCCACGCATCCGCCCAGCAAAGTTGCATTCCGTGTGCCAGAAACCGCTTGAAGCGGATGAGTTACCTCAAACCGCAATCCGGACGGCACTTAAGAGATTGGAAGCTGCGGCAGACGACGAGGT
>DASZUP010000025.1:0-25461 GCA_035547635.1 Pirellulales bacterium | reverse complement strand
GTTCAAGCGGTCGGCCTGGCGGGCGACGATTCGCAAGAACCGCTCGGCTTCGTCCGGGTTGCGCATGGCCCCGTCCAACAAGGTCTCGACGAAGCCCTTGATGGATGTGATGGGCGTCTTGAGCTCATGGGAAACGTTGGCGGCGAAGTCTCGTCGCATGTTCTCCAACTGCCTCAGCCGGGAAACGTCGTTGAGCACAATCACGGCGCCAATGCCCCGCCCCGTGGGGTCGCGCAGCGCAGTGCCGTTGGCCTGCAGCACGCGGTCGCGGGCGTTGCGGAGCACGACGTCTCCTTCGACCGGCTGCTTGCAGACCAGCGCACTGGCGACAAACCGCCGCAGGTCGGCGTTGCGGACCACCTCTTGCAGGCTTTTGCCCGCCATTTCCCGAGGATTGGCCCCCAGCAGCCGGCCCGCCGCTGAATTCAAGCTGATGACGCGTTCCTCGGTATCGACGGCCAGCACGCCTTCGACCATGCTCGTGAGCACGGCCTCCTGCTCATTGTTGCGTCGCAGCAGGGCGTCGATCCGTCCGTTGAGCGACCGTGCCATGACGTTCATCGCCTCGGCAAGCTCGGCGAATTCCTGGCTTTCCGCCGCATGCAGCTTATAGCCCAATTCGCCGTCGGCGTAGCGCAAGGCCGCGTCTCGCGTGCGAGCCAGAAGCGGATTGACGGCGAGTTCCACCACTCGGCAGACCAAGGCGGCCAGCGCCGCGACGACAGCGGCGCCCAGGATCAACCGGACGGGCATGCTGTCGATGCCGCGCCACAGCCAGGCAAGCAGCGCCAGCGCCCCGAGCAGCAAGCATAGAATTCGCGGATAGAGCAGCCACAGCAGCCGCTGGCCAGGCATGAAGGGCTACTCCTTGAACCGATACCCGACTCCGCGCACCGTCTCGATATATTCACCGTACGCGCCGAGCTTCTTGCGCAACCCTGCCACCTGAACGTCCACGGAACGCTCCGTGACCGGATAATCGTCCCCTTTAACGGCGTCGACGATCTGCGTACGGGAAAAGGCCCATCCCGGACGCTGCGCCAGAAAGTGCAGCAAGCGAAATTCCGTCAGCGTCAGCACCAGCGGAGTTCCGGCCGCCAGCACTTCGTGGCGGCCCGGATGAATGACCAATTCATGAGCCTGGATCGCCGTCTCGCGGTCCAACGGTTCCTGCGACTTGCGCCGCAGCACCGCCTTGATGCGAGCCGCCAGCACCCTGGGGCTGAAAGGCTTGGTGATATAGTCGTCTGCGCCCAATTCCAGACCGCTTACCACGTCGGCTTCTTCTCCTTTGGCCGTCAGCATCACGATCGGAACGTGCTTGGTGCGAGAGTCGCTCTTCAGCAGCTTGCAGACCTCTAATCCGTCAACGCTGGGCAGCAACAAATCGAGCACGATCAGATCGGGCGGATTGGTGCGAGCCTCGCGCATGGCCTCTTCGCCTGACGCGGCCGTCGTAATTCGGTAGCCTTCCTTGGTCAGGTTGTAACTGATCAGCTCCAGCAGATCTTCCTCGTCATCGACGACGAGAATACGTTGTTTGGCCATGGGACGCCTCGAGACCGACACAAAAAGAACAAAGAGACGTCAGGGATAGCATTGGAATGTTAGGGTTATGTTACGATTTGATGAGCTTCTAACAGTCCCGGGCCGCTTGTTCAGCCTACCCCGCCCACAGTCAGGGGGCTAGATCCCGCAAGCCGCTCGTTACCCACTCCCGCCGCTGGGGGCGGGCGGCAGCGGCCCGAAGATCTGGGGGAGCCCAATCTTTCTCAGATTGACCCACTTTACCGCGGTTCATTATAATCCCGCGCATCACCTAGATGTTAGTTCTGAAACACCAAAGACTTAGCAGCGCCGCTTGGCCCTCGGTTTCGCGCCGGGCCGAGTGCGGCGACTGTTTGCCCTTGAACGCATGAAAGGACAGCCATGGCCACGGCCCCTTCGAGCCGAGTTCACGACGACGTTACCCAATGCATCGGCAACACGCCGCTGGTCAAGCTGCGCCGCGTCAACGAAGGGGGCGCGGCGACCGTGCTCGGCAAGCTGGAGAATATGAATCCGCTGTGGAGCGTGAAGGATCGGATTGCGGCCGCCATGATCAACGCCGCCGAGCGCGACGGCAAAATCAAGCCCGACACCGTGCTCATCGAGCCGACCAGCGGCAACACCGGCATCGGCCTGGCCTACGTCTGCGCGGCGCGGGGCTACAAGTTGGCGGTCACCATGCCCGAAAGCATGAGCGTTGAACGACGCCGCATGCTCAAGGCGCTGGGCGCCGAATTGATTCTGACTCCGGCTGCCGAGGGTATGCCGGGCGCCGTCCGCAAGGCGGAAGAGATTCTCGCCGCCAACGACAACTATTTCATGCCTCAACAGTTCAAGAACCCCGCCAATCCGGAGGTTCATCGCAAGACGACGGCTGAAGAGATCTGGCGAGACACCGCTGGCAAGGTCGACATCTTCGTGGCCGGCGTGGGAACCGGCGGCACGATCACCGGAGTAGGCGAGGTGCTCAAGAGCCGCAAGCCGGACGTCCGCGTCGTGGCGGTGGAGCCGGCCAATAGCCCCGTCATCAAGCAGAAGCGCGCCGGCGAGCCGCTCCAGCCCGGCAAGCACACCATCCAGGGCATCGGCGCCGGCTTCATTCCTGACGTGCTCAACGTCGACGTCATCGACGAAACGGTGCTGGTGGCCGACGAGGATGCGATGGAAACGGCCCGCAGCATGGCCAAGTTGGAAGGCCTGATGTGCGGCATCAGCTCCGGCGCCGCGGCTTGGGCCGCGTTGCAACTTGCCGCCAGCAAAGAAAACGCCGGCAAGACGATCGTCGTCATTCTGCCGGACATCGGCGAGCGCTATCTTTCGACCAAGCTGTTCCCGGAATAGTGCGTCACGCAGTTTGGCTGACCGGCGGGGCGGCAAGCTGCCAGGCGAGGACGATGGCGCCGACGCCGATGCACCACCAGCCGAACCAGTTGAGGCGGCCTGAATTCAGGACCCTCAGCAACAGCCGCAATGAGACGAGCCCGACCGCGAACGAGACGGCGGCGCCGAGCGCCAGCGTTTCCGGTCCGGAGCTGATCTCGGCGCCCCGGGCCAGTTCAATCAAGGCCACCGCCACCGCTCCGGAGATGGCGGGTACGGCCAATAAAAAGGAGAAAGTGGCCGCGTCTTCGCGCCGCAAGCCGGCAGCCACGGCGCCGGATATGGTGGTTCCGCTGCGGGAGATGCCGGGCAGCGGAGCGGCCGCCTGGCACGTTCCAATCCACAGCGCCTGCCGGTAGTTCAGCGATTGGTAGTCTTGGGCGCCCTGCGGCTGACGGTTGATCCACAGCAGAACGCCCCCGTTGACCAGCAGCATGGCGCCGGTCAACAGCGGGTCGGTAAGCCAGTCGGAACAGTACTTTTTCAGCGCCAGCCCGGCGACGCCGGCGGGAATGGTGCCGACGACCAACAAAGCGATCAGGCGCCGGTCGGCGCCGAGCAGCCGCAAAAGCGCCCGCCAGTAAGCGACGAGAATGGCCAGCAACGTGCCGAGGTGCAGGATGATCGTCTCCAGCACGTCCCCTTCGGGCAGCTTTTGCTGACTGAACAGTCCGAGCAGGCGGTCGGCGACGACCAGATGGCCGTCGGAGCTGACGGGCAGAAACTCGGTCACGCCCTGGACGATTCCGAGAATGATGATCCGCAGGTAGGTCATTTTCTGTCGGCGCGGTGCTGGCGAATGGATCGAACCGGAAAGTATAGCTTTGGGGCTTCGGCGCCGTGGCCGGAAAGCGGAAAAGTTCGTGTTTTCATGGTTTTCCATTGCTTTCGTTCGACTTGATGGCAGAGAGCGATTTGGCATAATGAAGAATTGCACTGCTGTCCGCCTTGCAGTGCATGCCTTTCCCGCCCGTCGAGCACCCCCTGGAGGACGTTGATGTTCAAGAATCTGAGCCCGGAAGCGCTGGGCCTGTCGACCAGCCAGAATGAACTGATTGAATTAGCGCTTTCGTTCGGATTTAGGGGCATCGAGCTCGACGTAGCCGATTTTGCCGCCCAGGCAAAGGAGCAGGGGCTTCCCAAGGCCAGACGCTTGCTGGACAGCGCCAAGTTGAAAATCGGCTGTTTCTCCTTGCCGGTTCGTTGGGAGGCGGATGACGAAACGTTCCGCAGCGAACTGGCCCGGTTGCCTGACGTCTTGGGGCCCGCCGTTGAAATTGGGGCCACGCGTGCGCTGACCGTAGTGGCGCCGGCGAGCGACGAGCGCCCCTATCATCAGAACTTCGAATTCCATCGGGAGCGGCTAGGCAAAGTCGCCCAAGTGCTGCTGACGATGGGCGTGCAGTTGGGCGTCGGCTTTTCCGCCGAGGCGGCCCGGCGCGAAGGCAAGGCGTTCGAGTTTATTCACTCGCTCGACGCCCTGACGCTGTTGCTCGGCATGCTGGGCGCCAAGAACGTGGGCGTATGGCTCGACCTTTGGCAGTTGTGGGCCTCGGGCGGAACGCTCGACCTGGTGCGACAAAAGCTGAAGGCCGAGCAGATCGTTGCGGTCTCGCTTTCAGATGTCGCCGATCCTGGCGATGATCCCGAACGGCAACCGGCCGAATCTCGCCGCCTGCCGGGAGAGACCGGCGTGATTGATTCGGCAGCGGCTTTGACCATGTTGGCGGAGTTGGGCTATGCCGGACCGGTAACGCCGCGGCCTCATAGCAGCCAGTTCGCCGGTATGCGCCGCGACGACATCGTCAAGCTGGCCGGCGAAAAATTGGACGCCGTCTGGAAGGCCGCCGGCCTCAGCCCTTCGGGCAAACTGGCCGCGTCGGCCGACCGCTGAGCGTGCGACCGGCCGGGGTTGGGTTGCACATCATGAGGCGTATATCTTGTTGCACTACGATCGCGGGCTCAAGCTGACGAAGGCCGACCTGGCGATCGACTTTTGCCGGAGGCAGCCCCGAGCGTTTATCTCGCACGCCCACATCGATCACATGGCGCGGCACCAGTACGCGCTGTGTACGCCTGAGACGGCCAGGCTTTATCACCTGCGCCTCGGACGTCGCGACGTGCTCGAGATGCCCTATCGTCAGGCAATGGAATGGGCGGGTTTGCGGCTCACGACCTACCCCGCCGGACACTGTCTGGGGTCCGCCATGCTGCTGGCGGAAGACGAGGGGCAAACGCTGCTTTACACGGGCGATTTCAAGCTGGACGAGTCGGCTACCGCCGAAACCGCCGAATTCCCGCGAGCGGACATTCTGGTCATTGAAAGCACCTACGGCGAACCGCAATATCGTCGGCAGCCTCGCGCCGAGGTCGTCGCGCAATTGGTCGACGCCGTGCGCGCAGCGCTCGATCGAGGGGCAACGCCCGTTATCCGGGCTTACGCGTTGGGCAAGAGCCAGGAAGTGACGCGACTGCTGACCTTGGCGGGCATCCCGGTGCTGCAGCATCCCAAGGTCTATGAGGTCAGCCGCGTTTACACGGCCTGTGGCGTCGAGTTGGGAGATTACGCCCTCTATGCTGGCGGGCCGTTGCCCGGTCATGCCGTGGTGACGCCGCCTCTCACGCACCGCCCGGGCGATTTGCCCGGATTGGATCAAGTCGTATCGATCGCCGTGACAGGCTGGGCGCAGGACTTCCGCGCAAAAGAACGGCTCAGAGTCGATCACGCCATTCCCTTGTCGGACCACGCCGATTACGGGGACTTGATCAAGGCCGTTGAGTTGACGGGCGCGCGCACGATCTATTGCACTCACGGTCCGTTAAGCTTCGTCAAGCGGTTGCGCGAGGCAGGTTTCAATGCCTTTCCGCTCGACGGTAAAGCGGGCGACGCGAGCCACCGCGATGCCAAAGTCCAGCGGGCCTTGTCGGGTTTCTGAAGTGTGGCGCTTTGGGCGCCTTGCTCGCCGTGGTCGCAATTTGCAGAGTTTGTGCAGTCTGTGGCGGCCTGGTTGCGCTCGCCGGTCGGCCTGTGACGACTGTTACGCGTCGTATCACGCCGAGTAATTCGAGCGAACCGATTTTGCTCAGCGCGGCCTCCCTGCTCGGACGATCGCTTTATTTGGGTACAGCGCTCGGAGGCGACGTTGCCCTGCGGAAACTGCGAAATCAGAGCCGAGTCACGGACGGGAAGATGCTTCGCCGCACCAAAGGGCGGCTGGTCCGCTGGACCAGCCCGCTGTGGAGTTCGCTGCTGCTGGCAGGCTGCGATGCCGTGCCGCGCACGCCAAGAGAATCGGTGGCGCTTGAAAGCGCGATCGACTCGCGACTTCCAGCCAATTCGGCGCTGCGTCCATGCGTCGAGCCCTCGTTGACGGCGCCGGGGGCGACGTCCGGCGAAGTGCTGGCGACTTCGCATCCCGTCGATCTGCAAGTTGAACGCTTGCCGGCCATCCCGCGGCCGTTTCCTTCGTCGGATCCGGGAGTTCCGTTGTCAGTCACTTTACCGCAGCGGTTAGCGCCGCGGGTTGCGCGGCCGCAGCCGAGGCCCGCCGCCATCAGCGGTCCCTCGCTTTTTTCCGCGGGCGGGCCCCAGACGAACGCCGGGATGTCTCCGGCGGCGCCTGCCCCGCCACTCGCAGCACCCGAGGGAACGCAGCGCGGCAACCTCCAGCCGGCCACAGTGATTCGCTCGCAACCGGCGCCGTCGGTCGGGCCTGGATATGGCGACCAAGCGGCGTCGCGGCCCGTCCCAAAACCTTGGCAACGGGGCGCTCGCCCCCCGCTCGGCGGCCGGGCGGCAGCGGACGGGGGGCAATCGCCTCAGGCTTTGCCCTCGACTGCCAATGCAGGACTGGCGGCGCCATTGACGCGGCGGGCGGCTCGTTCGCCTGAACTCGAAGCCGTGGCCCGTCAGGCCGAACGGCAAGTGCGCCGCGGATTCAGCCTGGCTGCGCGCGGGGCTTTGTACTCCGCTCGCGCCCAGTTCATTCAGGCCCTGCGGACGATCGCCCAGGCATTGGACGTGCGTTCGGGCGAGCGACGGCATAGCGAAGCGCTGAGCGCCGGATTAAGCGCGCTCGATGAAGCGGAAGATTTCGTGCCCCGCGGATCGCGAGTGGAAGCCGATCTTGATATCGCCACCCTCGTGCGGGGCCATAGCACGCCCATCCTTAAGGAAGCATCTGCCGACGAGCTCGTGGCCGTGACGGCGCAGCAGCGATATTACACCTATGCGCAAGAGCAACTGGCCGTGGCGGCCGGGGGCGAAGAGGCGGGATCGATGGCGCTGTTCGGGCTCGGCAAGACCTACGGTACGCTGGCGCAGCAACGCTCGCCGCAGGTCGTAGCGCCGGAGTCAAAAGCCATGGTCTACCACCAGGCCGCCGTCACGACGGCGCCAGGCAACTATCTGGCCGCTAACGAGTTGGCCGTGTTGGCGGCGCAGTATGGACGTTACGAAACGGCCCGCACGCTGTTGCAGCACAGCGTCGCCTTGGCGCCGCAAGCCGATATCTGGCGCAACCTGGCGGTCGTTCATCGGCGATTGGGAGAAACGCAACTGGCCGAATTGGCCGAGAAGCAAGCCGCGGCCGCCGCAGAGCGCGACGCCGCAGGCAAAACGCCCCCCGAGTTGGCGTTGCCGGCCGAGGTGCAGTGGCTTGAGCCGAAGGATTTCGCAACCACGTCCAAACCCGCCACGGACCTCCAATCCCCGACGCTCGCTGAACCGACGGAAAACCCGGCTGCCGCCGCGGCGCCTCGAACCGGTTGGTCGGCGCCGTGGTCGCGGCAGACGTCGCAACAAGGTTCTCCTTCAGCCGCTCGACGCTAGCAGCGGCTGTCAACGATCCGGAGTCGCCCTTTGAGAACGCCCGTTCGGATGACGACCAGAACCGCCGCTCACCGCGGCTATGCGCCGGCCGACGCCGCGGATAGCCCTCGTTTCAGATGCTGGCGCCAGCCGGGCTTTGGCTGGTTTTGCCTTGCCGGCGGGCTGACGGCCGCGCTGGTTACTGTTGCGGTAAGCAGCAGCCCTCAGCCGGCCGCTATGCAGGAACCGCATCGCCTGCCGCCGCCCGTCTCGGCGGCCAGCATCGCTCGGAAATCGAATTCCGAAACGGCCCGACGGCAGCGCGAATCGCGCGCCGGAGAAATCCAGCTTTGCCAGGCATTGGGTCCCGCCGCGCCGTACCCGATTTCCGGACTCGATTGCGCAACGGGAACGTGCGGCGAATTGGGCTGGAAAGCCGCGCGGCCCATTGCGTGGCAAGCCTATGCCCAAGGCGAATACGTCGGTCACGAACGTACGGCGCATGTGCCGGAATACCGCCTGCGCGTCGACGACGAACTGGAGTTCGTCTATCGCCTGACTCGCGAGGAGACCTCGCATCCGTATCAACTGAACGTCGGCGATGAGATCCGGGTGGAATCGTTCACCGACGAAGCGCTGAATCGCGATCTGATCATCCAACCCGACGGCACGATTACGTTGCGTTTGCTTGGCCAGGTGAAAGCTACGAAGCGCGACGTGGCGCAACTGCGCGACGAGATCGAAGAGTTGTATCAGCAGTATTACAAGACGCCCGCGATCACCGTCACTCCGCTGCGCGTCAATACCCGGCTGGAAGACTTGCGGGCCACGGTCGACAGTCGCTTCGGTTTCGGCGGTCAGTCTCGCCGCGCCCGAGTCACGCCGGAAGGAACCATCCAGTTGCCTGCCGTCGGCTCGGTGCCGGCGCAGGGGCTGTCGCTCAACGAACTCAAACGCGAGTTGGACGAACGCTATGCCGCTGAGGTCGAAGGCATCGAGATCACGCCGGTGCTGACCACGCGGGCGCCGCGCTACGTCTATGTGCTGGGCGAGGTTCGCTTGCCCGGCCGCTACACGCTGGAAGGGCCCACCACGGTGATGCAGGCGATCAGCCTTGCGGGCGGCTGGAATCACGGCGGCAATCTCTGGAGGACCGTGGTCTTTCGGCGTGGAGACGATTGGCGGTTGATGGCCACCATGCTCGACTTGCGCGGGCCGCTCTACGGGCACCGCCCCTGCCCGGCCGACGAGATCTGGCTCAACGATTCCGACATCGTATTGATCCCGAAGACCGGCATCCTGGTCGCCAACAACGTGATCGACTTGATCTTTACTCACGGTCTCTACGGCATCGTGCCGTTCGGCGCGTCGACCTCATTCAGCATTACGAAGTTCGGCACGCTGTAGCAACGCGAACGGTGCGTCCTCGGCCGCCGCAGACGCGTACTTGCTGCGCTGCGTCTGGCCGGCGAGCGCCATGATTTGGCCTTAGCGCCGTTATCGATCCGCGCGTCGCCAGTTGACGCAGACTTGTCCGCAGGCGTAGCTCAACAAGCCGAGCACCAGCGTAATAGCGCCGCACCATGCCGTGGCGCTGGCCGTCGAGCCGCTAACGCCCAGCGGCGCCTGATCCGACATGGCGAACAGGCCCATTCCCCCCGCGTAAAGCGCGGCGGATACGCCGAAGACCCACATGCCGACCCAGACGGAGCTCCAGTCGGGCAGGATAATCAGCCAGACCGTATAGGCCACTTGAACGCCGGCGATCAGCAGCATGATCTGGGCCCAGGGCGGGGCTCGGTCGAGCTGCAGGTAGGTCAGCGACGGGGCCGCCGCGAACACGATCACAAACAGCAATACGACGGCCAGCCAGTAAGTGATTTCAAGCTGTTGCGGATTGGCGCGATAAGCACGCTGGACGCTCTCCTCGTCCGCCGGACAAATCCAACGCGAGGTCGGTGGCGACAAGCCCCCGTGATCAGGCGCCGAACTTGCCGCCGCTGTCATGGGCTCGGCGGGCTCCTCGACGGACAACGGAGCGACGGAAGTCGCGGGAGGCGCAACCGGAGGCGTTTCCAAGGGAGCTTCAGGCGGTGCGGGAGTGGATGGTCGCGGCGTGCGCGGAGGCGGCGGCGGCGGGATCTGCGGCATCGCCGCGGCCGACCGCGTTGCAGCGGGAGGCGATGGCGGAGCGGGCGGCGCCGCCGGGTGCGCAGTTATCGGCGGCGCGGGGATTTCGCCTTGCGCGACGTGCGGCGGCTCTTCCGCAATATCCAGGCTCTCCGGCAAGACGATCTCATTGACCATCGGCTCGCTGTCGGTTGCCGCGGCGGAGGTCGCTGGGGCCGCTCCGACCGCCGGAGCGGCCGTTTGCACCGCGGCCGGGGGCGACTCGTCCAATTCAATCCGATCCTTGGCCGCCGCATTCCACGCGCGCTTTTCCCGACCGCTGGGGACCGGATCGGGCACGGGCACAATCACGCGTTGCCGGCACTTCGGGCAGCGCCCCCTTTTGCCCGCGCGGTGATCCGGCACGATGAGCCGATGGCCGTACGGACAAAGAAACTGAATCGACATAACGCTCGGTTTTTGTCGCTGGAAGACGCGGACTTCGCGGAAAAACGCCGCTTTATCCAGTCTTGCGCCGACCGCCGGCACGGTCAAGAAAAAAACTCGCCCGCCACCGGACCTCAAAGGCGGCCGGCGGACGGGCAGCTTTTCAGCAGCGGCAATTTCGCGGCTATTCGGCAATCACCGGCGAGAGGAGCGTGCCGATCGATGCAATGCCGGCTTCCAGCCGATCGCCAGGCTTGAGGTACGTGCCGCTGGCGTTGCCGACTCCCGACGGGGTCCCGGTCGAAATGATGTCTCCCGGTTCCAGCGTGACGAAGCTGGAAATGAATTCGATCACGGCCGCCACTGGAAAAATCTGCTGGCCGGTGGAGCCGTGCTGCCTCGTTTCGCCATTGAGGCGCAACGTCATCTCCAGCGCTTGCGGATTGGCGACTGCATCGGCCGAGGCGATGCACGGACCACAGGGGCAAAAGCTGTCGTGCCACTTGCCGTGCAGCCAATCGAAGAAAGCGTCCTTGTCACGCTTGCTGCGGTTCGGATTCGGGCGAAACTTGCGGTTCGAAATGTCGTTGATCACCGTATAGCCGGCCACCACTTGCAACGCGTCGGCCTCTCGGACTCCTTTCGCCCGGCGGCCGATGACAACGGCCAGTTCCAACTCCCAATCGATCGCCGCGGGCGAAACGGCGGGTATGCGTATGGGTTTGCCCGGATCGGTCAGCGTGGTGCTGGGCGGTTTCATGAAAACGTACGGAAAAGTCTCGGCCCGTTCGGGCGCGGCGCCGCCGTGTTCGATGATGTGCTCCGCATAATTGCCCGCCAGAAGAAACAACTTGTTGGGTTTGGGAATGGGGACCAGCAGTTCCGTCTCGCTCGCCTTCAGGGCCGAGCCGGAAACCGCCTCGCCGGCCTCGGGCAGCCACTCGGCCAGGCGTCTTGCCGCCGCGTAGGCCCGTCCGTCTGGCGGCAAAAAGTCGAGCAAGTTCTCACTGGCGGGCAGTTCCAGACGCTGGCCCGTCGCGGTCGCGTAGGCTTCGGCAGCGAGCGTCAAGGGCACGACGCGCCGTTCATCATAAAAGCCGACTTGCACCAGGTTCTGACTGCGGAAGCGACATAAACGCATGATCGTGATCCTGAAAAGACATTAGTTTCCGGCGAAGTATCGCACACCGGGTTCCGTCTGTCGAACCGGGCCCCCTCTTGTGGGTCGCAGCTCAGAGTAAGACGGCGCCGGGCGGAGAGTGCGGCTCTGCAATCTACCGCGGAACTGCTCTTTTGCTGCCAGCGGCGGCTCGCTAAGATTCGGCCCCTTGCGAGACCTGATACGCGTCCGAGGCGGACGCACGTCGAACCCGAGGAGGATTACGGATGAGCAAGCTTGGCTTCTATGGCTGGATTCGCGAGAACGTGCGTCGAGCGGTGCTGCTCGGATTCTCCGATGCCGTCGAGCAGTTGGGATCGCCGATCGAAGGCGATGAAATGCATCCGCAACTGGTCGCCGTGCTGAAGCAACCCAAACCGCTGCTGACGACGGAAGAGCCGGCGCCCCGCTCCAAGTCGACGTCGACGTCCCAAGGCGGGCGGAAGCGTCTTGGCCAGACGCTCGATCAGATTCAGGAGCGCGCTTCCACGAAAACGGGCTCGGCCGGCGCCTGAGCGCTGGCTGGCGCAGCCCTTGCCCGATGGAGCGACCGGTTCGCAAGCCGTCGCGCCGTCGGAGCGGCTTGAACAGAAGGCAATGAAGAAAACAAAGCGGAATGGGCCCTCGGCGCCCGCGATGCGATGGTTCTTTGAACTTTGATTCCTTCGTTGTCTATTGTTCCGTCCTGGTTTGCCGGTTCCGTCTTTCTCTCTTCCTTCTCCTGGCCAGCCGTCTTTTTCTCTTCCTTTGCGGCTTGAGCAAACGGCCCAGACGCGCAACTCGACGTGTTTGGAAAATCCCTGCTGATTTGCGTGCGGATCCTCGTCGCCTCGCGCCGATAAAGAGATAGACCGTGCGCTCGCAGACGTGCCTGCGCCGAGTCGAGCGTAGCGGGCGGCGTTTTCGGTTTTCGCAAATCCGAACCTTCGCTTTCAAGGAAGAATAGCGTGACGAAACACTGGCTGCGTATGGCTGTTGGGCCGGCATTGCTGCTGACCCTGGGAGTCGTGGCGCCGCGTTGCGCCCAATCGCAAACCGTCGTGAATAGCTCGCCGGTCCGCGTCCTCGACGTGCGGACGCACCAGAAAGACGTTGTGCCGCCCGTGGTGACGGCGGTCTCAATCAGCTCCGACGGCCTGTGGCTTGCCGCCGGAGGCGACGACCACCTGGTCCGCATCTGGAATCTGGTCGATGGCGCCCCGGCGGGCCGCTTGAAGGGCCATTCGGATTGGGTGCGGTCGGTCGCTTTCGAGCCTTCCAACGCAAGGCTGGCAAGTGCGGGCGACGACCGATCGATTGTGCTTTGGGACTGCAAGTCGCAACGCGTCTCGCTCACGATGCTTGACCCGAACCAGGTGGTTTATGGAATCGACTTCACGCCCGACGGCAACCACCTGGCGGCGTCGGGGTTTGGCGAAAAAGTACATCTGTTCGACGCTCGTTCCGGTGCGCTCGTCAAAGAGCTGGAAGGGCCAGGGCCGGACAATCGGGCGCTGGCGATTTCCCCGGACGGACGCCTGCTGGCCGTCGGCGGACGGCAAGGACGGCTGCGCATCTGGAAATTGCCTGAGGGCGAGATGGTTCATGACATCAAGACCGACAACCTGCGGATTCGCTGCATCGCGTTCTCTCCGGATGGCAAGCAATTGGCTTCAGCGGGCGACGGCCGACGGATCCGAGTATTCAACGCCGACACGGGAGACGCGATCGCCGATTTGCCCAGCCGCGGCAAGACGTTGGCTTTGACTTATTGCACGGCGGGCAAACTGGCCGTCGGAGGCAGCGACAACCTGATTCGGATCTGGGATGTCGCGGGCGGGGTGGAAGAGTTGCGAATGGCCGGGCATGCAGGTTCCGTCAGTTCGCTGGCATTCCACGCGGAAACCGGCGTGTTGGCCTCGGGCAGTTTCGATACGACGGTCCGCATCTGGGATCTGACGCGGCAGGGGCAAGGCAAGCGGGTGCGGCAAGCCGCCAATCCCCAACCCCCGCGGTAACGGGCGGCGTGCGGAGCACGCGCCGCGCTCCCAGGGATATTCTCACGATCGAGTCGCGACAGGAAGCGCAGGATTAACACGGAGGAGCGTTCGTGGGTCTACTGAGCAAGGTGTCCCAATGGCGGCGCCGGCGAAGCATTCTGCCGGCGCCTCACCGGGAAGCCGCGACGACCGGCTGGAGGATTCCGCGCTTCGAACAGGTGGAAGAGCGCCATCTGATGGCGGCCGATGTCCATCTGGGCGTGGTTTACGACGATGCTGCCAGCGGCGGCGACGCGGTCCCCAACACCTTCACGGTTACGTTTAACGGCGGCGCGGCCGGGACGGAACTGACGCACCTGACCATCAACCTCGACAAAAACGGCGACAACGCCCTGTCCTCCGGCGAGTGCTTCTTCAATACCGCGCCCGTCGTTCCGGGCGTCTACGGCTACTCGCCGCTGCACATCGTCAGCACCGACGGCGTACAGGTCACGGCGCAAAACCCGGCTAACGGCAGCCAGTTGCTGACCTTGAACTTTTCGGGCTTTACCGCCGGCAAAACGGTGGTGTTCACAATCGACGTAGACGAAACCGGCAATTCAGCGCCCGATAACCCTGGCGGCGCGAATGCCATCGCCGAAGGCGCCGAGTTCGAAGGCTCGATCCTGACTGGCACATTCTCGGCGCCTCACTATTACGACGTTACCAAGTCCGATACGTTTCTGGATCATTTCGATCCGCAATTGCAACAGAGCGGACTGCCGCTGCCAGGCGACGACTATCTAGGCGGCCTTGTGGGCGGCACTACGGTCAATAACAGCCCCGTGCCGGTGCATACCGCCGGCGGCTTTGTCGCGGCGGCGCAGCAGGCGCTGCCCGTGACGTTGGAAGGCACGGTCTACTATGATCCGAACCTGAATAACGTTCAGAATCCGGGCGAGCCCGGCATTCCCAACGTGCAGCTTACGCTGTACAGCTTCAACGGTTCGAGTTACGTCTCGACCGGCATCACCACGACCACCGACGCCAACGGTCACTATAAATTCACCAACGTGGCGCCGGGCAACTACCGGATCGTGGAGACGCAGCCCACCGGTTACTTCAGCGTCGGCGCGTCGGCCGGCAACGTCAACGGCGTCACGGACGGCATCGTGACCACGCCCGACATTCTCAGCCAGATCACCGTGCTGGGCGGCGAAGACGTGGTACACAACGATTTCGCGGAATCGTTGCCTAACAGCATCAGCGGCCGCGTGGTCGTCGACAACTATGGCGGCTGCGATACGAATCCCGCCAATCCCCCGCTCGCTGGCGTGACCGTTCAATTGCTGAGCCAAAGCGGCACGCTGCTGGCGACCACCACGACCGACGCCAATGGCGAATACGCGTTCCAAGGGCTGGCGGCAGGGACGTACTCGGTCCGTGAGCTGACGCCGACGGGATACTTTGCCGAAGCGGCACACGTCGGCTCCGTCGGCGGAACCGTGCTCGATAAAAACAACCTTACCTCGATCATCCTGACTTCGGCGATCGACGGCCTGCGTTATGATTTCTGTAACGTGTTGCCCGTGGATATCAGCGGCCGCGTGGTCGTGGATACGTACGGCGGCTGCGATACGAATCCAGCCAACCCGTCGCTGGCCGGCGTCACGATCCAGTTGTTGGACCAGAGCGGCACGCTGCTGGCGACGACCACGACCGACGCCAACGGCGAATACGAGTTCCAAGGCTATCATCCTGGCACGTATACGGTCCATGAGATCACGCCGACCGGCTACTTTGCTGAAGCGGCGCATGTCGGTTCGCAAGGCGGCACGGTGGTCGATATCACCACGCTGGGCTCGATCGCGTTGACCTCAGGTCAAAGCGGCGAGAAGTACGACTTCTGCCTCGTGCAGCCCGTGGATATCAGCGGCAAGGTCTTCGTGGACACGTACGGCGGCTGCAATACGAACCCTGCCAACCCGTCGCTGGCGGGCGTGACGATCCAGTTGCTGGATCAGAGCGGCACGGTGCTGGCCACGACCACGACCGACGCCAACGGCGAGTACGAGTTCCAAGGCTACCATCCCGGCACGTATACGGTTCATGAGATTACGCCGACCGGCTATTTCGCCGAGGCGGCGCATCTCGGCTCGCAAGGCGGCACCGTCGTCAGCGTTACCACGCTGGGTTCGATCGCGCTGACTTCGGGCCAAAACGGCGAGCATTACGACTTCTGCCTCGTGCAGCCTGTGGATATCAGCGGGCGGGTCTTTGTGGACACGTACGGCGGCTGCAACACGAACCCTGCCAACCCGCCGCTGGCGGGCGTCACGATCCAGTTGCTGGATCAAAGCGGCACGCTGCTGGCGACGACCACGACCGACGCCAACGGCGAGTACGAGTTCCAGGGTTATCGTCCCGGCACGTACACGGTTCACGAACTTACGCCTCCCGGTTACTTCGCCCAGGCGGCGCATGTCGGCGACATGGGCGGTACGGTCGTCAACATCACCACGCTGGGCTCGATCTCGCTGACTTCGGGGCAAAGCGGGCAGCTCTACGATTTCTGCGTCGTCCAACCCGTGGGAATCAGCGGCGAGGTGGTGGTCGACAAGTACGGCGGCTGCGATACCAACCCCGCCAACCCGCGACTCTCCGGCGTCACCATCCAACTCCTGGATCAGAACGGCACGGTGCTGGCGACGACCACGACCGACGCCCAGGGCCAATACAGTTTTGACGGCTTGGAGCCGGGCACGTACACCGTGCGCAAGATCACGCCGAACGGATACTTCGATCTGGCTGCACACGTCGGCTCCGTCGGCGGCATTAAAGTCGACCTGGGGACGATCTCCGACATTTCGCTGACGTCAGGCGTTCATGGCCTGCGCTATGATTTCTGCGAACAGGCGCCGGGAAGCATCAGCGGTCGAGTGCTGATCAACACGTACGGCGGCTGCGACACGAATCCGGCGAATCCGCCGCTGGCCGGCGTAGAGATCCAGTTGCAGGATCAGAATGGAAATGTTCTGGCGACGGCCGTCACCGACTCCAACGGCGCCTATTCGTTCCAGGGGCTCAAGCCGGGGACCTACACCGTTCACAAGGTATCGCCGCAAGGCTATTTTGACGTGGCCAGCCACCTGGGCTCGGCCGGGGGCGTGATTGTCGATCTGGACACGGTCGGAACGATTGCCGTGACCTCAGGGCTCGATGCCGTTCGCTATGACTTTTGTGAAGCGGAGCCCTCGAACCTTAGCGGCCGCGTGTTCAATGACGTCTATGGCGGGTGCAATACGAACCCCGCCAACCCCACCGTGGCTGGAATCACCATCCAGTTGCTGGACCAGAACAACCAGGTAATCGCCACGGCGGTGACCGACGCCAACGGATACTACGTGTTCGCTAACCTGGCGCCCGGAACGTACGGCGTCCACGAAGTGCAGCCGGCCGGCTATTTTGAGAAAGCCAGCCACATCGGCTCCGCCGGCGGACAGACCGTCGGCATTGACGGCACCGCCTACATTGGAATCACCAGCGGCGTGAATGCCGTAAAGTACGACTTCTGCGTGATTTCGCCCAGCACGATTTCCGGTTATGTGTTCCAGGACGGCGGACCGATTGGAGCGCAGGATCCTGCCAACGACCTGCCGTTCATCATGCAGAACCTGCCCAGCTTCCGCAACGGCGTGCTGACGTCCGACGATACACGGCTGTCCGGGGTGACGCTGATGCTGGCGGATGCGGCGGGGCAGGTCCTGCTCGACTCGCACGGCAACCCGATCACGACCGTGACCGATGCCAACGGCTATTATCAGTTCACCGGTTTGCCGCCCGGCATCTATACGGTGTTGAAGGTGCATCCCGATGGCTATATCGACGGCATCAACACCGCGGGCACGACGGGCGGCCTGGCGATCAGCCCCACGCTGTTGAGTTTTGGCCTCATGAGCCAAGGGGTCTCGGCCTCCGACGCCTTGTTGCAATCGGTGGGCGTGAACGACGCGATCGCGATGATCTCGATCAGCGGCGGGCAGGTTTCTCTGAACAATAACTTCAGTGAAATCACGATCGTCCAGCAAGACCTGCCGCCGGTGCTCAACCCGCCGTTGAATCTGCCGGGCAGCAACTACGCTTTGTTAGCCTCTCCCTATTTGTCGCCGGCGTCCGCCCCGCTGGCGCCTTCAGCGCCGCCGGTCATTGGTCCCTACCTGTATGGCAGTTGGGGCGCGAACGGCACGACCTGGCACTTGAGCGTGATCGACGCCGGCCTGCCGCGCGGCGTACGGTCGATTACGCCGCTTCAGTTGCATTTGACCGGGAGTCGTTTCAGCCGGGCTTCGTGGCACAGTTCGAAGATGACGGAGGGCCTCTGGAGACTGCACCCGGGCGAAGTTCCCGGCGCCAGCGAGCAGAGCGTGACCTTCGGCAAGCTGCGAGGAATCCCTGTCACCGGAGATTTCAACGGCGACGGCGTGACCGACGTCGGCATCTTTGTCGACGGCGAATGGTTCATTGATCTGAACGGCAACGGCGTGTGGGACAAGGATGACCTGTGGGCCAAACTTGGCTCGCGAGACGACAAGCCGGTCACCGGCGACTGGGACGGCGACGGCAAGACTGACATCGGCATCTTCGGTCCGGCGTGGCCGGGCGATCCGCGCGCCGTGGCATCGGAGCCTGGCCTGCCCGATCCGAACAATGCGCTGACCGGCGTACCCAAGAACGTGCCGCCCAAGCGGCACGAAGCCACGCTCGGCTGGCGGACCATGCGTCGCACCGAAGAAGGCGAAGTCCGCGCCGATCTCATCGACCACGTGTTCCACTTCGGCACGCCGGATGACATTCCGGTTACCGGCGACTGGACCGGCTCCGGCATCGACACGATCGGCATCTTCCATAAGGGACGCTGGATCCTCGACGTCGACGGCGACGGCAAACGTTCGGAAAAAGATCGGGATTTGCACCTGGGCCAGGCAGGCGACAAACCGGTCGTCGGCGACTTCAACGGCGACGGCGTCGACGAGTTGGGCGTCTACCGCGACGGCCAGTGGCTCATCGACATCAATCACGATTACGTTCTCGACGACCAGGATCTGCACTATCAGCTCGGCGGCGCCGAACATCGACCGGTCGTCGGCGACTGGGACGGCGACGGCTGCGATCAGATCGGCATCCACCAGGAACAGCCTGCGGGAACCAATCATCTGTAGCGGCGGAGAAATGCTGCCAGACCTTCGCAAACGCCGATTTCCTCGGCGTGCGGTTTGACCGGCATGGCTTGAGATTCCCGTCGCGGCTCCCTTGCGCCCTTCCAGCGGCGCGCGAAACCGCAGCAATCGCTCCCGGGCGTGCGGCCGCAGAATCCGCGCGAGAAAAGCCACGCTGGATTGGCGAACGGGCGCCATGCGCTGCCGAGACGTCGGGGCCACGCGGTCAACCCAGCCCGGTTCCGTGCGACTGCTGGCTCTACGAACATGCCCACAGCGTCGCAGGCATACGACTGCGCGAAGGTGTTTGTTCAGCGGCGCGATCGCGGCCCTCAGGCTGTAATGGGGGCGTCGAAAGGACCGGCAAATCGGGCTTTGCAGGTTTGCCGATTTGAGACGCGCGCTTGACGGATGCGCGCAGCGCTGCCCGGGCGTTCCGGCCCGCGATTTGCGGCCGCTCTCCAAGTTAACGCCCCGCCGCATTCGTACAGAAAGCGTACGACCGCGACGACCGTAGCGGCGCGGCAACCCGGAACACAACTGCTTCGGAACTCGACAGGGGAGACGAACCCGTGAGCAACTTCGAATCTCAAACGGGCTTTGGCGCTTTCGACGACGATCCGCTGGCCGGCGATCCGGATCTGCGCAAGGAATTGGCGGAAATGTTTCTGACGGACGGCCCTGGACAGCTTGCGCAGGTTCGCGAGGCTTTGACCCGACAAGACGGTCCCGCGCTCCAGGCGGCTGCGCATACGCTGAAGGGCTCGGTAGGAATCTTTCAGGATCAGGCGGCTTACGAGGCTGCGCTGCGCCTGGAACATATCGGCCGCGACGCTGACTGGCCGCCGGCGGAAGATGCCTGGCAGGTTCTGGATCGCGAGGTTGCGAGACTATTGCGCGACGTGGAGGCGATGGCCGCCACCGACGGCTCGATCCGGCGACGCGATGGTGATGACGTCCGGCGGCAAAAGTAACGGCCCAACAGTCGTCGGAAGTCCCACGTGGTTGTGTTCCGCTATTGCCGAGTTGCCGTGCGAAATGACGCGCGTCCAACGACCCAAACGCAGTTTCATTGTGACGGAACTGCGGATTTGTACGGCTGGGGCGGAACCGCTGGCGCCGCCTGTGGCGAAGTTGCGCCTGGTAGGGGATCAGTGTGGCGACAGCCCTGCGGCGCGACTTTTGCTCCATGGTTGCGGCAAACATGCGCCGGCTTGCGGCGCGTTCATTCCTAGGCGGCTCGGCCGGATCGCGGCGCGACGGGTTGGCGAAACGCCCGCCGAGCGCCGCCACGAGGGGGTTATGAATCAGAGCGTCCCTCACCCGTCGCTGCAACCCGAGCAAGGGGAGCAACAGGATGCGTGCGCCCTGTTCAGGCAGCTAGCCGACAGCGTCAACGAAGCAGCCTGGCTGACCGATCAGGAGGGGGCGCGCCTGCTTTACGTCAATCCCGCATTTCAATCGCTCTGGGGGCGCGCGATCGCCACTTTGTACGAAGCCCCGTTCTCCTGGCTCGAGGCCGTTCACGCTGAAGATCTCGATCGCGTGCGTCTGAACGCCGCGGCGGCGGCCCAACAGCGGGCGTTCGATTGCAAATATCGCGTGTTGCGTCCCGACGGCGCCCTGCGGTGGGTCCGGCATCACGGCGCCCCGCTCCGCTCCGCGACCGGCGCCGTATGCGCCTACTCGCACGTCGTCGAAGATTTCACGCAGTGTCAACAGGCGTATGAGGAGTTCGAACGGCTCTTCAATTCATCTCCCGATCTGATGGCAATCATCGGTTTCGACGGCTACATCAAGCGGATGAATACTCCGAAGGGGCTGACCGACTACATCAGCCGTGAAGTATTGTGCTCGCAGCCCTTGCGGAATTTCATCCATCCCGACGACCGCGAACGGGCGCGGGCAAAGTTGGCGCAGATCGCTTCTGAAGGCGGGACCCATTCATTCGAAGTGCGCGGATTGAAAGCGGACGGTTCCTATCACTGGTTCTGGTGGTGCGGCACGGCTTATCCGGACCGGCGGCTGATCTACGCGACGGCGCGCGACGTGAATGATCGGCGCCTCGCCGAAGAGGCCTTGGTCATGCGAGCGCGGCAACAGAGCGCCGTTGCGGAACTCGGCGCCCGGGCGCTGGAGTGCGATGACCTGGAACGATTACTCAATGACGCCGCAAATTCGCTGGCGCAGACCCTGCAATTGGAATACGCCGGCGTCTTGGAACTGCAATCGGGCGGTGCTGATCTGCTGGTTCGAGCGGCCTTCGGGCTCAGGCCCGAGATCGCGGGAAAAATTCGCGTGCCGGCGGATCACGACACCTTGTCCGGCTACATGTTGTCGACCAACGAACCGGTGATTGTGAGCGACCTGCGCACCGAAAAGCGCTTTCGGGGCGCTCCTCTGCTTCACGAGTACAACATCATCAGCGGTATGGGCTGTGTGATTCCTAATTCCGACCGGCCTTACGGCGTGCTCGGAACGTTCTCGACCCAACCGCGAAAGTTCACCCAGGACGACGTTCATTTCCTGCAGGCCGTGGCGAATATCCTGGCAGCCGCGGTCCAACGGTTACAGGCGCATGAAGAACTGGACCGCTTCTTCAATCACCCTGCAACGCCGATGTGCGTGCTCGGATTTGACGGTTACTTCAAAAGCATGAATCCGGTCTGTGGAGGCATGTTCGGGTATTCTCGCGAGGAGCTGCAAAGCCGGCCGTTCCTGGACGCGGTCCATCCGGACGACAGGGAGCGGGCCGTCTCCCAAGCGGCAAAGCTGATGCGCGGCGAGCCCAGCGCCGATTACGAGCTTCGCATCGTCTGTAAAGACGGCTCCCATAAATGGATGGCTTGGAGCGCGGCGCCCTTCCAGGAGCAACGCGCGTTCTATGCCATTGGTCATGACGTGACAGACCGTCACCTGATTCAGGACGCCCTGGCGGAACAGACGCGGTTGGCTTTGTTGCGCGGCGCGGTCGGGCTCGCGTTGAACGGCGAGACGTCGCTGAGAGGCATGTTGGAACAGTGCTCCGAGGCGCTGGTCGAACATCTGGGCGCGGCCTTTGCGCGCGTCTGGACCCTGAATCCCGCGGACAACGTGCTGGAGCTTCAGGCCAGCGCCGGGCTCTATACGCACATCGACGGCGCGCACGCGCGGATCCCGGTCGGACAATTCAAGATTGGACGAATTGCCTCCGAGCGCAAACCGCATCTCACGAACGCCGTCATCGGAGATCCACTCATTCACGATCAGGAGTGGGCGAAGAGAGAAGGCATGACGGCCTTTGCCGGGTATCCCTTGCTGATCGACAACCATGTGGTTGGAGTCGTCGGGCTATTCAGTCGCCAGGCATTGTCCGAGGTCTCCTTCGCGGCCGTTGCGGGCGTGTCGGACGCCATCGCCTTGGGCATCCAGCGCCGCCGGGCGGAGGAAGAGCGGCAGAACCTAATCAGCGATCTGAAACGCAACGAGCGCGATCTGATGCAGGCCAAGGAGGCGGCGGAAGCGGCGAACCGCACCAAGGGCGAGTTCCTGGCCAACATGAGCCACGAGATCCGCACGCCGATGAACGGCGTGATTGGCTTGACGAGCCTGGTCCTCGACACGCAGCTCAACAAGGAACAGCGGCAATACCTGGACGGCGTGATGCTCTCGGCCGAGGCGCTATTGAGGATCATCAATGACATTCTCGATTTTTCTAAGATCGAAGCCGGCCGGTTGGAACTTGAAAAGCTCGACTTCGATCTCCGCGAGACGCTGGGCAACACCATCGGCACGCTGGCCACGCGCGCTCAGGAGAAGGGCCTGGAGTTGCTCTATGACGTACGGCCGGAGGCTCCTGACGCGCTCGTCGGCGATCCGGCCCGGCTCTGGCAGGTGCTCGTCAACCTGGTGGGCAACGCCATCAAGTTCACCGATCAGGGCGAGGTCTCCGTGACCGTGGCCGTCGAGTCGTTGCGGGACGACGCGGTCTGCCTGGAGTTTACCGTGAGCGATACGGGAATCGGCATTCCGCCCGAGAAGCAGCAAGCTCTGTTTCAGCCTTTTTCGCAGGTCGACAGTTCGATGACGCGGAAGTACGGCGGCACGGGGCTGGGACTGGCCATCTCAGCGCAGCTCATCGACATGATGAAGGGCCGGATCTGGCTGGAGAGCGAACTAGGCAAGGGAAGCCGGTTTCACTTCACCGCCTGGTTCGAGCGGCGCAAGACGTCGCTGCCGAAGCGCGCGCCGCTGCCTCCCTCGGGGCTCGACGGGCTGCGCGTGCTGATCGTCGACGACAATGCCACGAATCGCCTGATCTTGCGCAACATGCTTACGCATTGGGGCATGCGGCCTGCAGAAGCCGACGGCGGAAGCGCCGGAATGGATTTGCTGCAAGCCGCTCGCCAGGCGGGCGATCCGTTCTCGCTGATTCTGCTCGATGTGATGATGCCGGTCATGGATGGCTTTTCTGTGCTGGAGCGCATCCGGCAGACGCCCGAGATCAAACGCCCGGTGATCATGATGCTGAGCTCGCGCGACCAACCCGGCGACTCGACCCGGGCCCATAACTTGGGCGCCGTCGCATACATCATCAAGCCGGTCCGGCCTGAGGAGCTGTTGGCGGCGATCGTGAAAACGTTGGACGTTACGTTTGAACCCGAGGGCGAAGCGACGGGCGCGCCGCCGAACGTTGCGAAGCCTGGCGTCGCGGGCATGAGAATTCTCGTGGCTGAGGACAACCCGATCAATCAGACGCTCGCCGTGCGACTCCTCGAGAAGGCCGGACATCGTCCTGCGGTGGCGAGCAACGGCGAACAGGCCTTAGAGGCCATCGCCCGCGAGCCGTTTGACCTGGTGTTGATGGACGTACAGATGCCCGTCATGGACGGCTTCGAGGCGACCGCGCTGATTCGTCAGCAGGAAAAAGGAACCGGCCGGCGCCTGCCCATCATCGCCATGACGGCGCATGCCATGAAAGGAGATCGCGAGCGATGCTTGGAAGCTGGCATGGACGGTTACGTGTCCAAGCCCATTCAAAGAGAGGAATTGTTTGATTCGATCGCAGCCGCCGTGCCGGAGAAAAAGTGAGTCCCATGGCAGATAACGCTTCCCCCGAGATGCAGGCGCACGCGGTCCGCGGCGAAGGGGCGCCGAGCGAGTTCGATGTCCTTTTCGAGAGGACGCCGAGCCCGATGCTCGTGGCGGCCGAGGACGGCTGCCTGCTGCGCGCAAATCGCGAGTGCCAAATGCTGTCGGGATTTTCCGCCGGCGAGCTGCGCGACAAGTCGCTGGTCAGCCTGGCTCATTTCGACGACCGAGAAACGCTGGAACTTGCCATCCTGGAACTGAACGCCGAGCGGGGCGGCGGCACGGTCCAGTTTCGCCTGCTTTGCAAGGATGGCGGCTACAAATGGACTGAGTGGACAGGGACGCGAGTTCCGGAACGCCAGGCGCTTTACCTGATTGGGAAGGACGTGAGCGCCGCTTGCGCCGCTATGGAAAGACTAACCGAGCGCGCCAAGCAGCAGGAACTCGTCGCCGAGTTGGGAAGAAGCGCGTTGGGTTCCGCCGATCTGGCGTCGCTCATGAGCGATACCGTGACGCTGCTGGCGCGTACCCTCGAAGCGGAACACGCCGAGATTCGCGAACTGCAGACGGACGCGCGGCAGTTCATTCTCAAAGCAGGTTACGGCTGGAAAGAGCTGCCGATCTCGCAAATCCCGGTTAGCGCCGACCCGGATACGGTCAGCGGGTACATGTTGTCGCACGATCAGCCCGTAATCTTCGAAGATTTGCTTTGCGAAACGCGCTTTCATGGCTCGCCCTTGCTCCGCGAACACGGGGTGATCAGCGGCGTCGGCTGCGTCATCCCTGGGCCGCAGCAGCCGTATGGCATTCTCGCCGCGTATTCCGATCGTCCCCGCGTGTTCACGGGGGACGACGTGCACTTCTTGCGAGCGGTCGCCAACATTCTGGCGGCGGCGATCGATCGCCGCCGCCGCGACCAGGAGCGAGAACAGCTTTTTGACCATGCGCTAACTCCGATGTTGATCATCGGCTTCGACGGCGGCGTCAAGTACGCCAATCCGGCGGCCACGGCCGTCAGCGGCTACTCTCGCGATGAGCTGCAGGCTCGCCCGTTTATTTCCTTCGCGCACCCGGACGACGTTCCTCGCGTCGAGAACGTCATTCCGGAACTCATGGGCGGCAAGCCCATCGAAGCCTTTGAGATTCGGGTTCACTGCAAGGACAACTCGTATAAATGGATTGCCTTTGATTGCAACGTCGCACCCGACGGCGAAACGTTCTACGCCATCGCTCACGACGTCACCGACCGCCACCAGGCCGAAGATGAGCTCCGCCGGTTTTTCGACAACTCTCCCGACCTGCTGGCAATCTGCGGATTCGATGGTTCGATCAAGCGATACAATCCGGCGTGCCTGGCTCTATCGGGGTTCGCGCCAGAAGATTTGGACCGCATGCACTTCCTGGACACGGTCTATCCGGACGACCGCGACATGGGGGCCGCCGAAATTCGAAAGCTGCTGGCGGGCGGGACGCTCTCCGCATTCGAGATTCGCGGACGGAAGAAAGATGGTTCTTACCATTGGATCTCGTGGAATATCACGGCGTTTCCCGACGGACGGGAATTCTATATTACGGGTCACGTCGTCACCGACCGGCGTCTTGCTGAAGAGTCGCTGGCTCAGCGCGCCAGCCAGCAGCAAGCGGTCGCCGAACTGGGCGCCCAAGCCTTGGCTGGCGCCGATCTGACGGAGCTGATGAATGAAGCCGCAACCGTGCTGGCCCAAACTCTCGGCGTTGAATTCGCCGAAGTGCTCGAGTTGCTTC
>DASZUP010000024.1:0-5745 GCA_035547635.1 Pirellulales bacterium | reverse complement strand
CGCGACGTTTTCCCCTTCGCCCGTCTCACCTCTCGGGAATTGTGTTCATGCATGTTTTGGCGCGCTTCCGCGGCCCGGTCTCGCAGCGACTTCTCCCCTGGTGCCTGATCGGATTCGCCTTGGCGCTGCCAGGCGCCGACTGGCTGCGCTTTCGCGGCCCGAACGGCGCGGCCAGCTCCGAGGCGCAAGGACTGCCCGAGAAATGGGGCGCGGAGCAAGGCGTCGTTTGGAAGACCGAGCTGCCTGGTCCTGGCGCCTCCAGCCCGATCACGGTCGGGGATCTCATATTTCTCACCTGCTACACGGGCTATGGCGTAGACCGACGGCAGCCTGGCGCCCCGGAAGATCTTCGCCGCGTGCTGGTCTGCGTCGATGGCGCCAGCGGCAAGATTCTCTGGCAGCAGGCCGCCAAGGCCAAACTGCCGGAAGACCCGGCGCAAGGCTTTTTGATCGACCACGGCTATGCCTCCAGCACGCCGGCCAGCGATGGCGAGCAAGTGTACGTCTTTTACGGCAAGAGCGGCGCCTTGGCGTACGACCTGGAGGGCAAGCTGCTTTGGCAGACCGATCTGGGCGACGGTTCCGCTCCGATGGGCTGGGGATCCGGAGCCAGCCCGCTGGTCTATAAGGATTTGGTGATCTTCAACGCCGGCGCCGAAAGCCAGGCGCTGGTGGCGCTGGACGGCAAAACGGGCAAGCAGGTCTGGAAAGCAGCCGCCGACGGCATGAACGGCTCGTGGAGCACGCCGGTGCTGGTCGACGACGGCCGCGGCGGGCAAGAACTGGTCATTGCCGTGCCGGAAGAAGTTTGGGGGCTCAACCCCGACACGGGCAAGCTGCTGTGGTACGCCGAGTCGGTGTCGAGTCCCGCGCAGTGCAGCAGCCTGGTTGCGCACGACAATGTGGTTTACGAAGTCAGCGGCCGTTCCAACAGCGCTACGGCGATTCGCGCCGGCGGAAAAGGGGACGTTTCCAAGACGCATACGTTGTGGCGGGCCAGCGCCGGCTCCTACGTTACCTCGCCCGTCTATCACGACGGTTACCTGTACTGCGTGAGCGATCGGGGCGTGGCCGCTTGCATCAACGCGGAAAGCGGCGAAGTGGCGTTCAAGCAGCGCTTGCCCGGTTCGGCGCAATTCTATGGTTCGCCGATCGTAGCCGACGGTCGCTTGTACGCGGTCAGCCGGTTTGACGGCGCTTTCGTGCTGGCGGCCGGGCCGCAGTACAAGCTGCTTTCGCACAACGAACTGGGCGACGAAAGCTGCTTCAACGCCAGCCCTGTAGTTAGCGGCAAGCGGCTGCTGTTGCGCTCCAATAACTACCTGTATTGCTTGGGCGAATAGCCCCACGGTTTAGCAGGAGGCAAGGGGCGAGAGGCGTTCGCTCCAAAACAAGTTTGGGCGCACTGTCATCCTGCGATAGAATGGCATCCTGCGATAGAATGGGAGCGACGCCTGTCGGCAACGTTCACCCCACACCGCCGGGGAGGCGCCGCAAGCAGTCGCGTCGAAGCAGGGGCCGCGGATGGCATATCCGTCGCAGGATGGAGACGGCCGATGGCCGATCAAACCGCTAAGCAGGTAGGGGCAGGCGCCTTTGTCGCAACGCTTTCGTCGCGACCGCGGCGGTGTTTCGTCCGAGCGTTGCTCGCCTGTTTGTGCTGGCTCAGTGGTATGGCGACGCTTGCCGCCGCAGAGGTTGCCGACGCGGACCGCTGCTTCCGATCGGGCCAATACGCCGAGTGTATCGATCTGGCCGCCAAGGCGATTGCAGCGGGCGAGCGCAGCGAGAACTGGCCGCTGTACAAATTGAAGGCCGAGCTGGCGTTGGGGCGTTACGCCGACGCTTTGGAAACGGTCGATGCGGCTCTGCTCCGTTTCCCAGGCAGTTTGCAATTGCGCTGGCACGGCCGCGAGGCGTGCCGCTACAACAACCAGCTCCAGCGCGCCGGGCAGTTGATCGACCAGATCGGCGCCGTCGTCCAGCAATCGCCGTGGAACTACCGCGACGCCGCCAACCAGACTTTGCTGGGGCGTTTCTTCCTGGAACAGGGCATTGATCCGAAGAAGGTCCTGGACGTCATCTATAATGAAATCAAAAAGCGGGATCCGACGTATGCCCCGGCCTACGTGGCCAGCGGCGAATTGGCGTTGGAGAAGAACGACTTCGCCCTGGCCGCTGAAGATTTCGCGCAAGCCGTCAAGCTCGATGCCGGCGATGCCGACGCGCAGTTCGGCCTGGCCTGCGCATTCGCCCCCAGCGATTCGGAAAAGTCGCAGGCCGCGCTGACGGCTGCCTTGGCGGCCAATCCGAACCACATCGACTGCCTGTTGTTCCTGGTCGACGATCATGTCGATTCTGAACGCTACGACGAAGCGAAAGAAATCCTGGAGCGGGCGGCGAAGATCAATCCCCGGCATCCAGAGGTTTGGGCTTACCGCGCCGTGCTCGCGCACTTGGAGAGCGACGCGGAACAGGTCGAACTGTGCCGGCAGGCGGCCTTGCAGTGCTGGCCCGAGAACCCGCAGGTCGATTACCTGATCGGCAAGAAGCTGTCGCAGAAGTATCGCTTTGCTGCGGGAGCAGACTGCCAGCGGCAGGCGCTCGAGTTCGATCCCAAGTATCTGCCCGCCAAGATTCAATTGGCCCAGGATCTGTTGCGGCTGGGCGATGAAGAGCACGGCTGGCCGTTGGCTGAAGAGGTCAACAAGCAGGACGGCTACAACATCGTGGCCCACAACCTGGTCACTTTGCAGGACAGCATGCGCAAGTTTCGCACGCTGGAAGGCGACGGTTTTCTGCTGCGAATGGACGAGAACGAAGCAGCGATCTACGGCCGCCGGGTGCTGGAGTTGCTGGCCCGAGCACGGCAAACGCTGTGCGCCAAGTACGACGTGCAGATCGACGAGCCGGTGATCGTGGAAATGTTTCCGCGGCAGCAGGATTTCGCCATTCGCACGTTCGGTCTGCCGGGCGGCGCCGGATTTCTGGGCGTCTGCTTTGGCCGCGTGATTACCGCCAACAGTCCCGCCTCGCAAGGCGAGACGCCGGCCAGTTGGGAAGCGACGCTGTGGCACGAGTTCTGTCACGTGGTCACGCTGCACAAGACCCATAACAAAATGCCTCGCTGGCTGAGCGAAGGGATCTCCGTCTATGAAGAACGCCAGGCCGATCCGACCTGGGGACAGACCATCAATCCCCACTACCGCGAGATGATCCTCGGCGACGACTTGACGCCGGTCAGCCAACTCAGCGGCGCGTTCTTGCATCCGCCCACGCCGCGGCATCTGCAATTCGCCTACTACGAATCTTCGCTGGTCGTCGAGTACCTGGCCGAGAAGTATGGTCTGGAGACCGTCAAGCGGATCCTGGTCGACTTGGGCGCCGGCATGCCGATCAACGACTCTCTGGCGCGCTATGCCGGCTCGCTCGAAGCGCTGGACAAGGAATTCGCCGAGTACGCTCGAAAGCGAGCCGAGGCAATGGCGCCCAAGGCCGATTGGTCAAAGACCGAGTTGCCGCCGACGGCCGAGGCCGACGAACTGCAAGCCTTTCTCAAAGAGCATCCGCAAAACTACCGCGCGCTCGGTCGCCTGGCCGCGCAGCGACTGGCGGCCAAACAGTGGGCCGAAGCCAAGCCGTTGCTGCTGACCATGCTTGAGTTGTATCCGCAGGACGGAAGCGCCGGCGGGCCCTACAGCATGTTGGCGCAAGTCTATCGCGAGCTCGGCGACACGGACGAAGAACGAGCGACGCTGGAAAAACTGGCGGCCCTTTCCGCGGACGACGTCGACGCCTTCACGCGGTTGATGGAGCTTTCCGCCGCGGCTGAAGATTGGCCGGCGACAGTCAAGTACGGCGTGCGTTTGCTGGCCGTGAATCCGCTGCGCAAGGCGCCCTATCGCCAACTGGCCGCGGCGGCCGAAAAGACCGGCGAGCATGCCTTGGCCGTTGACTCCTACCAGGCCTTGCTGCGGCTCGGACCGGTCGATCCGGCGGAATTGCACTTTCAACTTGCGGCGACGTTGCGGCAGCAAGGCGAACTGGACCGGGCCAAACGCCACGCGCTGGAAGCGCTTGAAGAAGCGCCGCGTTACCGCGCCGCCCAGCGAGAATTGCTTGCAATTATACGTCAAATCGATGAGAACGAAGTGAAGCCATCGCCGGAAGCGCTCGGCAAGCCGGCGCCGCCGGCCGAGCCTCGCACTGAGGCGAAGGCGCCGGAGAAAGAGAAAAAGCCGAAAGACTCGCCGCCCGAGGCGCCGCAGCCGCAGACGGCCCAACCCACGGAGAAGACGCCGTGAAGCGACGCAGCTCCCTGATCTTGCTCGTGCTTGCGCTGGCGGTTCTGCTTTCTGTGTCGGTCGTGGCGCAGCAAGGCCGCCGTGTTCGCGGTCGCCGCTCTCAGGTTGAAATGATGGGGGACCGCCGCGGCGTTCCCGATTGGGAAAACGACGACGAGCTCAAGGACGACGTCTTCACCTTCGTCCGCATCAAGTACAACTCGTACGGCGGCCGCGGTTGGGGCTGGTCGCGGTGGGGCACCGACTACCCGGACAGCGATCTCAATTTTTCCTATCGCTTGCACGAGCTCACTTCGCTGGAAGTCGATCCCGACGGCAAGATCCTGGAACTGACCGATGAAGCGCTGTTCGACTACCCGTTCATTTACATCATCGAGCCGGGCGAGTTGCTGCTCACCGAGCCCGAAGTGACCGCGTTGCGGCGCTATCTGCTCAATGGCGGCTTCTTAATGGTGGACGACTTCTGGGGCGAAGATGAGTGGAACAACTTTTACCAGCAGATCAAGCGCGTCTTTCCCGATCGCGAGCCCGTAGAACTGCCGCTGGAGCACGAGATCTTCCACTGCGTTTACGACCTGAAGAAAAAGCCTCAGATTCCCAGCATCAATCACTGGCTCAGCGGGCGCACGACCGAGCGTTGGGACGCCCAGGAGCCGCATTACCGGGCGCTGTTCGACGACCAGGGGCGAATGATGGCCATCATCTGCCACAACACCGACCTGGGCGACGGCTGGGAACGCGAAGGAGAGAATGTCGACTACTTTCGCGAGATGTCGGAAAAGTGGGCTTATCCGTTGGGCATCAACATCGTGACCTATGCGATGACGCATTGACACCTGGAGCGACGCTTTTGGCAACCGACATCGACGCCTACCTGAACGAACAACAGACGGTCGAACAGATTCACGCCGGCCGGCGGCGGATCGAGGCCGAGCTTTCCAAAGTCATCGTCGGCCAGAAGGAGGTGATCGAGCAGCTCTTGATCTGCCTGTTCGCCGGCGGGCACTGCTTGATTACCGGCGCGCCAGGGCTGGCGAAAACGCTGCTCGTCCGCTCGATCGCGCAAATCTTCCATCTCAAGTTCCAGCGGATTCAATTCACGCCCGATTTGATGCCCGGCGACATCACCGGCGCCGAAATCCTGGAGGAAACGCCGGACGGTCGCCGCCAGATGCAGTTCGTCAAAGGCCCCATCTTCGCCAACGTGATCCTGGCCGACGAGATCAACCGCACGCCTCCCAAGACGCAGGCCGCGCTATTGGAAGCCATGCAGGAACACCAGGTCACCGTGGGCGGCGTTCGCTACGCCTTCGACGAACCGTTCTTCGTGCTGGCCACGCAGAACCCGATCGAGATGGAAGGGACTTACCCTTTGCCGGAAGCCCAGCTCGATCGCTTCATGTTCAACGTCGAGATCAATTACCTGCCGGAAGACGACGAG